>NZ_JBOBDQ010000032.1:0-62669 GCF_050586565.1 Pseudomonas sp. WC1 | reverse complement strand
AGTAATTCATCCCAATCGCTGCGGTTCGGCGTTCTGTCGGGCCGCCAGCACACGGATGCTCCCGGCCGTGGGTAATCGAGAACGAAGCGGACGATGACATTCGACGCTGTCGGCCTGGCCGAGCGCCGAACCGCAGCGATTGGGCCTAACCGATCTTCTATATAAGGAAGCGGTGAACGCGGTTACACCCGCTTTCATCTTTAATCCTCCTTTAATCACTGTATCCTTCACTTCCTGGTGTCGAGGGGCCTGCTCCTGCCCGGCACCGGGCTGGCGCATTTTTCACGCGCGTCAGTGAACCGAAACCGACCCGCTCGGTCCTAGGTCATCAGTGGATAGCCGCGCACGCCCCCGCTCGATGCATTCAAAGGTCATCTCCAGCGTGTAGACTGGGCGCCCCTCGGGCAGCCCGCGCTGCCACTCTCCATCGAAGGAATCGGCAATGAACGAACTCTCATCGCGCCTGAATCGGGAACGGCGCTTTCTGGTGCTCCTCGGCGTGATCTGTCTGGCGCTGATCGGCGGCGCCCTGTACATGCAGGTGGTGCTGGGCGAGGCGCCCTGCCCGCTGTGCATCCTGCAGCGCTATGCCTTGCTGTTCATCGCGATCTTCGCCTTCATCGCCGCCGCCATGCCCGGGCGCCGTAGCCTGACGTTCTTCGAGGCGCTGGTGGTGCTCAGCGCCATCGGTGGCATCGTTGCCGCCGGCAATCATGTGTATATACTCGCAAACCCGATGGTCAGCTGCGGTATCGACACCTTGCAGCCCATCGTCGACGACCTGCCGCTGGCCAAGCTCTGGCCGCTGGCGTTCCAGGTCGATGGGTTCTGTTCCACGCCCTACCCACCGATCCTTGGCCTGTCCCTCGCGCAATGGGCGCTGGTGGCGTTCGTGCTGACGGCGGTCCTGGTGCCCCTGGGCATCTATCGAAACCGTCGCCGCGCTTAGACCAAAGTCCCGAATTGACCTGGGTCTATTGCGCGGCGAGATAAGCTGCAAATGGCCCCCGATGATTGATCCAGGTCAGCCACCAGCCCTTGCGCGACAAGGGTTTCAGGGCTACTGCGCGGGGTGCGACAAACTGTCGCGAAGTTGATTTTTTGACCAGTATTGTTGCGCGTTCTGTAAAAGACTGTTGCTCAATAAGTCATAGTCATCGTGGGGCGACCTATCTACAATCGCCCCCAATTTCCGTTCGGCACTGCTTGCGAGTCGCAGGATTGATGGGAGCCGCAGCGCTTTCCATTTGCTGACTTCGACAAGTTTCGCCCAACGGCGATACCGGGCGGACACCCCTCCGCGTTTTCCCGCACCAAATGGACTTGGTCTGAAGTACAGGCCTGTTGCCTACGAAACCATAAGCACCGCCAACCCGCTTGACGCCAAGATCCAGCAGTCGGATCCCTGGCAGGGGCGAGTACGGGCGCCAATTGCCGCACTTGGCAGGACGAAGTGTTGGCTACCAAAACACAAATTGCATTGAAGCAAGCTGATCTAGAGGTCGTGAGATGAGTAAAAAGCGTTACCCCAGACTGTTTGGCATATTGCCCTTTTTAGGCATGCTTTTACTCAGTGGGTGCAACTGGACCCTGCTCGATCCGAAGGGCCAGGTCGGCATTGAGCAGAAGAACCTGATCCTGATCGCCACCGGCCTGATGCTGCTGGTGGTCGTGCCCGTGATCATCATGACCCTGGCGTTCGCCTGGAAGTATCGCGCGTCCAACAAGGCCGCCACCTACACCCCCGAATGGTCGCACTCGACCAAGATCGAGGCCGCGGTGTGGATCATCCCGATCCTGATCATCATCGCCCTGGGTTACTTCACCTACCATTCCACCCACAAGCTGGACCCGTACCGTCCACTGGATTCCGATGTGAAGCCGGTGCAGATCGACGTGGTCGCGCTGGACTGGAAATGGCTGTTCATCTACCCGGAACAGGGCATCGCCACGGTCAACAAGATCGTCTTCCCGGCCAACACCCCGGTCAACTTCCGTGTCACCTCCGACGCCGTGATGAACTCCTTCTTCATCCCGGGCCTGGGTGGCCAGATCTACGCCATGGCTGGCATGACCACCAAACTGCACCTGATCGCCAACGAGAACGGTGAGTTCGACGGTATCTCCGCCAACTACAGCGGCGCCGGCTTCACCGGTATGAAATTCAAGGCAACCGCCACTTCGCAAGCCGACTTCGATGCATGGGTCGCTGAAGTGAAGGCTTCGCCGAAGAAACTGGACCAGGCCGAATACGACGCCTTGGCCAAAGCAAGCGAAAACAACCCAGTCGCGCTGTACAGCGAGGCTCCGGCTGACCAGTTCCAGCGCATCGTCGACAAGTACGAAGGCATGAACCGCGGTCGTCCGAACCACGAAGAAGCAGGCAGCAAAGACCTGGCCACTACCAAGGGTGTGGAATCGAGTATGCAACCAGCTGCCGGTGCAGAGGAGTAAGAGATGTTCGGTAAATTAACTCTGGAGGCGATACCGTATCACGAGCCGATAGTCATGGTGACGCTTGCCATGATCGCGCTCGGTGGTCTCGCTGTCGTTGGTGCCATCACCTATTTCCGCAAGTGGACCTACTTGTGGACCGAGTGGTTGACCACGGTCGACCACAAGAAAATCGGCGTGATGTACATCATCGTCGCTATGGTCATGCTGCTGCGCGGCTTCGCCGACGCGATCATGATGCGTACCCAGCTGGCCGCCGCCACCGGTGGCTCCGAAGGCTACCTGCCGCCTGAACACTATGACCAGATCTTCACCGCCCACGGTGTGATCATGATCATCTTCATGGCGATGCCGTTCTTCACCGGCCTGATGAACCTTGCGGTTCCTCTGCAGATCGGTGCACGTGACGTTGCCTTCCCGTTCCTGAACTCCCTGAGCTTCTACCTGCTGCTGGCAGGCGTGCTGCTGGTCAACATTTCGCTGGGTGTTGGTGAATTCGCCAAGACCGGCTGGGTTGCCTATCCGCCGCTCGCGGGTATCCAGTACAGCCCTGGGGTGGGTGTCGACTACTACATCTGGGCGCTACAGCTATCAGGCCTGGGTACGACGCTTACCGGCGTGAACTTCCTCGTCACCGTGATGAAGATGCGCGCCCCTGGCATGAAGCTGATGGACATGCCGATCTTCACCTGGACCTGCACCTGGGCCAACGTGCTGATCGTCGCTTCGTTCCCGATCCTGACCGCCGCACTCGCACTGCTGACTGTTGACCGTTATCTGGACTTCCACATTTTCACCAACGAGCTTGGTGGGAACCCGATGATGTACGTCAACCTGTTCTGGGCGTGGGGTCACCCTGAGGTCTACATCCTGATCCTGCCGGCCTTCGGCGTGTTCTCGGAAGTTACCTCGACCTTCGCAGGCAAGCGCCTGTTCGGTCACCACTCGATGATCTACGCATCGGGCGCGATCGCCATCCTCGGCTTTGCGGTCTGGCTGCACCACTTCTTCACCATGGGTGCCGGCGCCAGCGTCAACACCTTCTTCGGCCTGGCGACGATGCTGATCTCCATTCCGACCGGTGTGAAGCTGTTCAACTGGCTGTTCACCATCTACCAGGGCCGTCTGCGCTTCACCGCGCCGATCATGTGGACCCTGGGCTTCATGGTCACCTTCTCCATCGGTGGCATGACCGGCGTTCTGCTGGCTGTTCCAGGTGCTGACTTCGTTCTGCACAACAGCCTGTTCGTGATCGCCCACTTCCACAACGTGATCATCGGTGGCGCGGTATTCGGCTACATCGCCGGCTTCGCGTTCTGGTTCCCGAAAGCCTTCGGTTTCACCCTGAACGAGAAGTGGGGCAAGGCTGCCTTCTGGTTCTGGATCTCCGGCTTCTACGTAGCGTTCATGCCGCTGTACGCCCTGGGCTTCATGGGCATGACCCGTCGTCTGAACCACTCCGACAACCCGCTGTGGGAACCCTACCTGTACGTAGCCGTGGTCGGCGCCGTGCTGATCCTGTTCGGTATCGCCTGCCAGCTGATCCAGATCTACGTCTCGGTTCGCGATCGCAAGGACAACATGGACGTCACCGGCGACCCATGGGGCGGCCGTACCCTGGAATGGTCGACTTCGTCGCCACCTCCGTTCTACAACTTCGCCCACATGCCTGAGCACGTTGGCCTGGACGCCTGGCACGAAGCCAAGCAAGCCGGCGCTGCATACAAGGCTCCGGCCAAGTACGAAGCGATCCACATGCCGAGCAACACCTCCACCGGTCTGTTCATGGGTCTGTTGCTGACCGTGTTCGGCTTCGCCTTCATCTGGCACATCTGGTGGCTGGTGGGTGCGAGCCTGGTTGCGACCATCGCTGTCTTCGTTCGCCACGCCGCGCGTGACGACCAGGGCTACATGGTGCCGGCCGAAGAAGTGGCGCGCATCGAAGGCGAGCGCATGAAAGCGCTGGCCAACGCTGGTGCACTGCCTGCCGGCGGCGCACGTGTCGAATCGTTTGAACGGGTGTAATCAATGTCCAGTCAAGTAATCCACGGTGGCGCGCATGGTCATGACCATGCGCACGATGACCACCACCACGACTCGGGCCAGATGACCGTACTCGGTTTCTGGCTGTACCTGATGACCGACTGCATCCTGTTTGCGTCGCTCTTCGCCACCTACGCGGTGCTGTCCGGCGGTTTCGCCGGCGGCCCGTCGGGTCACGACATCTTCCAGCTCGACTTCGTGCTGGTCGAAACCGCGTTCCTGCTGCTGTCCTCGATCACCTTCGGCTTCGCCATGCTGAAGATGTTCGCCGGCAACAAGGCAGGTGTACTGGGCTGGTTGGCTGTGACCTTCCTGTTCGGTGCAGGCTTCATCGCGATGGAAATCTATGAGTTCCATCACCTGATCGCCGAAGGCTACGGCCCGCAGCGCAGTGGCTTCCTGTCGGCGTTCTTCGCGCTGGTCGGTACCCACGGCCTGCACGTGACTGCCGGTCTGATCTGGATGGCAATCATGATGTACCAGATCAACAAGCACGGCATCACGCCGACCGCCAAGACCCGCATGAGCTGCCTGAGCCTGTTCTGGCACTTCCTGGACGTGGTCTGGATCTGCGTGTTCACCGTCGTCTACCTGCTGGGGGTTCTGTAATGGCTAGCGCACACGACACTCATCACGAAGGCAATCACGGTAGCGTGAAGTCCTACATGATCGGCTTTGTACTGTCGATCATCCTGACCGCGATCCCGTTCGGCCTGGTGATGTACCCAAGCCTGCCGAAGAACCTGACCGTCCTGATCGTGGTGGCCATGGCCGTCATCCAGGTGGTGGTGCACCTCGTGTACTTCCTGCACATGGACCGCTCGAAAGAGCAGCGCTCCAACGTGTCGACGTTCCTGTTCACCGTTCTGGTAATTGCACTGCTGGTCGGCCTGTCGCTGTGGATCATGTTCAGCATCCACTTCGAAATGCTGGCCAAGTGAGGTAAGACTGCATGTCCGTGAAGCACTTTATCCAAATCACCAAACCGGGGATCATTTTCGGTAACGTGCTTTCCGTGGCAGGCGGTTTCTTCCTTGCCGCCAAGGGGCATGTGGATTTCGCCCTGTTCCTGGCGGTGGTGATCGGTACGTCCCTGGTGGTCGCGTCCGGATGCGTGTTCAACAACTGCATCGACCGTGACATCGACCACAAGATGGAGCGCACCAAGAACCGCGTCATGGTCCAGGGCGGCATGTCGCTGCCCCTGGCGCTGATCTACGCCACCCTGCTCGGGGTGGCGGGTTTCAGCTTGCTGTATGTCCAGGCCAACCCGCTGTCGGCGTTCTGCGCCCTGGTTGGCTTCGTGGTCTACGTCGGCTTCTACAGCCTGTGGCTCAAGCGCAAATCGGTGCACGGCACCCTGGTCGGCAGCCTGTCCGGTGCCATGCCTCCGGTGATCGGCTACTGCGCCGTGAGCAACAGCTTCGACCTGGCCGCGTTCACGCTGCTGGTGATGTTCAGCCTGTGGCAGATGCCGCACAGCTTTGCCATCGCCATCTTCCGCTTCAAGGACTACAGCGCCGCCAACATCCCGGTCCTGCCGGTGGCGCGCGGTATCCTCGCGGCGAAGAAGCAGATCGTGCTGTACGTGCTGGCCTTTGTGCTCGCCACCCTGATGCTGACCCTCGGCGGCTATGCCGGCCTGGGTTATCTCGCCGTGGCGGCCGCCATGGGCCTGTACTGGCTGTACATGGCCTGGGGCGGCTACAAGGCCGAGGACGACAGCAAGTGGGCGCGCAAGGTGTTTGGCTTCTCCATCCTCACCGTCACTGCCCTGAGCATAATGATGGGCGTGGACAGCCAGACCGCGGCCGACGTGCTGATGACCTACGCACGCTGAAACACCGCTGCTGCACAAGACGCCCCGGCTTGCCGGGGCGTTTTTTTTGTCTCGGAAAATTCATTCGAAGGGCAGTTGACAGCGCCATGTCCTTTGCCGGATGTTATGCGCCGCAGGTCAGGATGACCTGTAGGCCAAGGTAGGCCACGATCCATTCGGATCGATCCACATGACAAGGACTGTTCCATGACCGAATCGAGCTCCGCTCCTTCGGCGTGCGCGGCTTCGCTGCGCCAACGCCATGCCTCTGCCAGTACCGCTACCGCGCTGGCCATCCTCGAATGCCTGTTTCGTCGACGCAGCCTGGCCCCCGGGCAGGATGACGCGCTGGACGATGCCGTGCTCGCCCCGCACCTGCCCAAGGTGCTGCAGGCCGTCGAGCGCGGGCTGCCGGTGGAGATGGTCCTCCCGGCCTTCCCCGGCAAGTCGCCCAACCGCCAGAAGACCCTCGGCCCGCTCCCCGACCTGGCAGAGCACCATGCCATCGACGAGCTGAATCGCCTGGCTGAGGAAATCCGCGCATTGCATGCCCCCGGTGCGGTCATTCACATCTGCTCGGACGGCTATGTCTTCGCCGACCTGGTGCGGGTGCCCGATGCCCATGTACAGGCCTACACCGACGATATCCAGCGCTATGCCGGCCAGCACTATCCCGGCCGTTTCACCTTGTTCGACCTCAAGGATGCCTATCCGCAACTGGGCTGCCTGGACTCCATGCGCGAAGAGCTGATGATCGAGCATGGCCAGTCGCTGCGCGCCCTGCAGCAGCGCTTCGAGGACGAGGAGCACATGCGCTTGATGTACTGCGGCATCCATCGTTTCCTCGCCGAGGACTACGCCGGGCTGGTGGAGTTCGAAGGCATGAGCATGAACGCGGTGAAGAAGGCGGCCAAGCCCGCCTCCCAGCGGGTGATCCAGCGTAGTGAGGCCTGGAGTGCGTTGCTGCAAGCGCGCTATCCGCATTGCCTGCGCCTGTCGATTCACCCGCAGTTGGCGGTATCGAGCAAGATCGGCATCCGCCTGGTGCCGACCAGCGACCTGTGGCGCACCCCCTGGCATTCGGTGGCGATCAAGCGCCGTGGCGTGGTGACCCTCGACCGACGCAGCAATGTCGATGAGCGTTACAGCCGGCTGGTATTCCGCCGTGGCCGGCCTTGCCACTACGCCAGCGCACAGTGAGGGTGGCGCCAATGGACATACGCGCGGTTCTGTTCGACCTGGACGGCACCTTGGTCGATACCCTGCCTGATATTGCCTGGTGCCTGAATCATGTGCTGACTCTGCACGGGCTGCGCGCGCTGCAGCCGGATGAGGTGCGCGGCATGATCGGTGGCGGTGTGTCGGCGATGCTCGAGCGGGCCGCGGTCGGCCTCGACGCCGAGCAACGCCAACGCCTGCATGACGACTACAGCAGCTGTTATCACGACAACCTGGTCCAGCGTTCCCGAGCGTTCCCCGGTTGTGTCGACCTGATCGAGACGATTGCCGGCAAAGGGTTGCCCATGGCCGTCGTCACCAACAAAGCCCACCCGCTCGCCGAGCGTGTCGTGCAAGGGCTGCTGCCCGCGCAGCGATTTGGCGCGGTGCTGGGCCATCGTCCCGGCGAGCGGCTCAAGCCGGCACCGGACATCGCGCTGCAGGCCGCTAAACGGCTGGGCATCGACCCAAGCCACTGCCTGTTCGTCGGCGATACCCCCATCGACCTGTTGACCGCCAAGGCCGCCGGCATGCCCGCTGCCGCCGTCGGTTGGGGCTACGGGGTGTGGCAAGCCTTGCTCGAGCAGCGGCCGCAGTTCCATTGCCAACAGCCCTTGCACTTGCTCCGGGCCCTGGGCCCGGAGCAAGTGCGCCACCGTGCAAGCCAATCCGCAACGCCAATCGGTTCGCTGTAGCCGTTCTCAAGGAAGACACGACATGCAAGACAAAGACAGCTGGATGGAAGCCGTCGGCCAGGTGCTGGACGGTTACCTGCTCAAGGCGCAAGGCGACCGCTTCGACCAAGCGGGCAGGGCGCACCTGGCCCGCGACCTGGCGCGCTGCTTCGACAGCGGCGAGCCACTGCGCATGGTGTTGCCGGGTTTCCCGTGCAAGTCGCCGAATGATCACGACAAGACCTTTGGCGTGCTGCCCGATCATGGCGAGGTGATCGCCATCGAGCGCCTCGACCGCCTCGCCCAGGAACTCGCCGAGCTCCACGCCCCTGGCTGCGAGATCGCAATCCTCAGCGACGGTACCACCTTCAACGATATCGTCGGCGTGCCGGACGACGTGCGCCGCGCCTACAACCAAGCGCTGCGCACCCTGTGCACGACCCATTGCATCCGCTGGGTGAGCATGGAAGACCTGTTCCCCCAGGCCAGCAGTGCCGAGGCCCTGCGCGCCACTCTGATCAAGCAGGCCCGCCTGCCGTGGAAGAACGTCGAAGCGCTGATCGAGCAGTGCCAGCACGACGAGGCCCTGGGCCGGACCCACGACAAGTTGTGCAGCCACCTCTACAACGACCTGCGCCTATGCCGCCAGGCCGGGCAGGACGAAGACGAGCACCTGCGCCAGATCAGCTACAAGGCCTACCAGATGATGCTGCGCGGCCAGGCCTTGAATGCGGCGGTCGAGCGGTTTTTCCCCGGCCACGTGCGCCTGTCGGTGCACCAGTACGACAATGCGGGCCCCAAGTTCACCGTAGCCTTGGCCGAGGGGCTCGATCATGTGGCCAGCCCGTGGCATGCAGTGCCGGTGCGCCAGCTGGACGGTCGCCAGACCTTGCGAGGCCGCGCGCAGATCGACCCCGCGCGGCATGTACTGGTGACCTGGCAGGGGCAGCCGTGGCTGTTCCACGAAACAGCGGGGGAGGCGCTTGAGGGCTTCAGCTTCACATTGCAGAAGCTCCCCCTGTTCGGTTTGCTGGTCAGCGACCCGCTGGGGCTGGGTTTCCAGCGACTGTCCACCCAGACCTTGCAGGCCCTGGTGCGCAGTTTCGGTTTTGTCTGCCTCAGAGGCTGTGAATTCACCGACCAGCAGGCATTCGCCGCCGACTGCGAGCGTTTCGGCACCATCTACCGTTGGTCCTTTGGTGAGGTACATGTGGTCAAGCCGGCCGACCAGCCCCAAGGCGTGGTGCATTCACTGGAGAAGACGCCCTTGCACTGGGACCTCAACATGCTGCCCGACAGCGATCCGCTGGTGCAGCGCGATCCCAAGTTCTGCGCCCACACCTTCATGCTGTATTGCAAGACGCCGCCACAGCCGGGGGAAGGGCAGACCACCGTCGTCGACAGCCGCAACGCCTTGCGCAAGGTGGGCCTGCGCACCGCCCGCCAGTGGCAGGGCATCGATTTGACCTACTACACGCGCATGACCTATTTCGGCGGTTCGCCGCGCAGCTACTCGCTGGTCGACCTCGATCCGCGCAGTGGCGAGCCGGTACTGCGCTATCAGGAGGGCTGCCAGTCGTCGTTGCAGACCCTCGAGCAGAAGGTGCAGGGGCATGACGAAGCCTTCCAGCAAGCATTGATCAGCCAGCTCGACGAACTGGTCTACGACCCCGAATGCCTGATTGCCCATGAGTGGCAGGCGGGTGATCTGGTGCTGATCGACAACTACCAGACCTTGCATGGGCGGCTGCCGATGAGCGCGGCCTCGGCCGCGCGCGAACTATGGCGGGTGCAGGTCTACTGAGCCCTTTGACGGCGATGCTTGCCGGTATTACGGCAAGCATCGCCTGCTAGAGGGTGGTTCTGTAATTACGATTTTTTCAAAGAAAGCGTCTGAAAAAATCTAATAAAACAGGAAATTATCCTTTACGAAGTGATAGTGGCGGGATTATGTTGTTTGTCGGCCGCCGCAGCGGCCAGCGTCGCTCGGACGGTTCCGGGCGCTTACGTCTCTTGAGGAACACATGGCCAACCCAGGTTCGCCGCGCCGCTTTGCGCGCATCGATCGTCTCCCCCCTTACGTCTTCAACATTACTGCCGAGCTCAAGATGGCCGCTCGCCGCCGTGGCGAGGACATCATCGACCTGAGCATGGGCAACCCCGATGGCGCCACCCCGCCGCACATCGTCGAGAAGCTGGTGCAGGTTGCCCAGCGCGAAGATACTCATGGCTATTCCACCTCCCGTGGTATCCCGCGACTGCGCCGCGCCATCTCCAACTGGTACAAGGAACGCTACGAGGTCGACATCGATCCGGAGAGCGAAGCCATTGTCACCATCGGCTCGAAGGAAGGCCTGGCGCACCTGATGCTCGGCACCCTAGACCACGGCGACACGGTCCTGGTGCCCAACCCCAGCTACCCGATCCACATCTACGGTGCGGTGATCGCCGGCGCCCAGGTACGCTCGGTACCGCTGGTGCCTGGCGTGGACTTCTTCAACGAGCTGGAGCGGGCGATCCGCGAGTCGATCCCCAAGCCGAAGATGATGATCCTCGGCTTCCCTTCCAACCCCACCGCGCAGTGCGTGGAGCTGGACTTCTTCGAACGGGTGGTGGCCCTGGCCAAGCAGTACGATGTGCTGGTGGTGCACGACCTGGCCTACGCCGACATCGTCTACGACGGCTGGAAGGCACCTTCGATCATGCAGGTACCGGGGGCCAAGGACATCGCGGTGGAATTCTTCACCCTGTCCAAGAGCTACAACATGGCGGGCTGGCGGATCGGCTTCATGGTCGGCAATCCGGAGCTGGTCAGCGCCCTGGCACGGATCAAGAGTTACCACGACTACGGCACCTTCACCCCGCTGCAGGTGGCTGCCATCGCCGCCCTGGAAGGCGACCAGCAATGCGTGCGCGATATCGCCGAGCAGTACCGCCAGCGCCGCAACCTGCTGGTCAAGGGGCTGCACGAGTTGGGCTGGATGGTCGAGAACCCCAAGGCGTCGATGTACGTGTGGGCGAAGATCCCTGAGCAGTACGCTCACCTGGGTTCGCTGGAGTTCGCGAAGAAGCTGCTGGCCGAGGCCAAGGTCTGTGTGTCGCCGGGGATCGGCTTTGGTGACTACGGCGATGATCATGTGCGCTTTGCCCTGATCGAGAACCAGGACCGTATCCGCCAGGCTATTCGCGGGATCCGCCAGATGTTCCGCGCCGATGGTTTGACCAGCAAGTAAACAGGTCCGACCTCATCGCCGGCAAGCCGGCTCCCACAGGATGGCACCGGACCTTGTGGGAGCCGGCTTGCCGGCGATGGGCCGATACAGGCGATATCGATCACGACTTTCAGATCGCCGATCAGCGGCGATCTTTTTTTGCATTCCCCCTCTTCTCAGCCGCCCGCGCCTGGATTACAAATAGCGCCGCGGGCGCCCGCCCCGATAACAACAACCTCCCTCCCTGGTCATCATGTCCGAACAGAACCCTTGCCTGACCTGCGGCGCCTGCTGCGGCTACTTTCGTGTGTCTTTCTTCTGGGGTGAGTGCCAGTCCGCCGGTGGCCTGGTGCCCGACGACCTGGTTGTGCAGATCAACCCGACCCGCGTCGCCATGATTGGCACCGACGCCAAGCCCTGCCGTTGCGTCAGTCTCGGTGGCGAGATCGGCACGCAGGTGGCGTGCTCCATCTATGAGAACCGCTCCAGCCCCTGCCGCGAATTCGAGGCGTCGTGGGAGAACGGCGTGCACAATCCGAGCTGTGACGACGCTCGGGCAGCCTATGGCCTGCCACCGCTGACGCCGCCGGGCGCCAACGAGCCGCATTGGCCGGACGACGGGGCGGAGGTCGCCTGAATTCCGCTCAGGTCGCGCCTGTTCCTGGCGGAGCAGGCACTACCGTTCGTCGGTTGGATCCAATGGGTGTATCGCTGAAACCCGCGAAACACGTGCCGCCTCGACAAAGTATTAACACCATTTGACCGGCTTCGACGCCAAACCGCCCGCCCCTGAGCGGCTACACATTCCTTCAAAGGATATTCGTAGCCATAGATCAGGTGTTTCGGCCGTCGCGTGTGTCACTGCTCTTGCCCAACCCGCTGTGCACGCTTTCAAGGACTGAATCGCCTGATCCACGAAGGAGCTCTCCGTGGACAGTCGCGCCGCCCCCCGTTCGCCCGCCCGTTTCTCCCAATTGTCGCTGGCCGTCAGCCTGGCCGTGACGGCCATGGCCTTTGGTCTGCACGGTGAACAGGCGCTGGCCGCCTGCAGCCTGGCCGGCTCCACGGTGACCTGCAGCGGCGCGGCCAACCCGCTCGCGCCGAGTTATTCCAACAGTGGCAGCGGCCTTACCGTCAACGTCAACACCGGTGCCTCGCTGGGCGTGCTGCTGGGCGTGGGCGGCACCGCGCTGTCGCTTACCGGCAATAACATCACGTTGAACAACTCCGGTACCGTCAACCCGTCGTTGCTGGGGATCCTGAGCATCCAGTCCACCGGCGCCGTGATCGGCAACACCAGCACTGCCAGTACCATCAACATCACCAACAATGCCACGGGTGTGATTCGAGGAACCGGGGCGGTGCTGGGCGCGAGCCTGTTGAACCTTACCGGCATGGCAATGGACGTGCGTAACGCTGCCGGCGGCGTCACTACCATCAACAACGCCGGCAGCATCGGCTCCACGGCATTGGCCAGTCTGACGATAATCAGCGAGGACACCCCGGTCATCGCCGTGAGCGGGGGCGGAACAGTAAACTTCACCAACACCGGCACCGTGCTGGGTCGCACGGCATTTCAGGCGTCCGCAGCCGGCAACACCTTCACCAACGCCGGGAGCCTGACCGGTAGCCTGTCCATGGGCGCCGGCAGTACCAACCGCTTCAACGCCATTACCGGCTCCAGCCTCAGCGCGGGGGCGGGTGTCGGTGTGTCGCTGTTGGTCACCAGTAACCCCAACCTGGGCTTCGCGCCTGCTGGCGTGGTCGACGGCGGTGCTGGCGGCACCAACACCTTGGCGTTGCAGAACGCCATCGGCGGCGGCAGCGGCACCACGGGCAGCGGCACCATCAACGCCTCGAACTACATCAACTTCAACCGCCTGATCGTCGACAGCGGTACCTGGTCGCTGATCGGGCAATTGCTCAACGGCACCACCCAGACCACCCTCAACGGTGGCTTGCTCAACTTCGACAACGCCAGCGCCTTCGGCACCGGTGGCATCACAGTGAACGGCGGTGGTCTCGCGGGCACGGTGGCAGGCCTGGGTCTTAACAATGCGCTGACCTTGAATGCCGGCCTGAACGTGGGTGGCGCCACCGACATGGCCCTCAACGGCGTGGTCTCGGGTGTCGGCGGCTTGACCAAGACCGGTGCCGGGCTGCTCACCCTTGGCGCCAGCAACACCTACAGTGGCGGTACCACCCTGGCCGCTGGCGGCCTCAACCTGACCAGCGCCACGGCGCTCGGCAGCGGCGGGCTGACCGTCAGTGGCGCCGGCAGCCTGCAAGGCAGCGTGCCGCTGGTGTTGAACAATGCAGTGGCGCTGAACGCAGCCTTGACCCTGCCCGGCAGCAACGCACTGACCCTTGGCGGCGTACTCAGCGGCACCGGCTCACTGGTCAAGAGCGGCACCGGCAGCCTGACGCTCAATGGGCTCAATACCTTCAGTGGCGGCACCTCCCTGGGCGGCGGAACGCTTACCTTGGGCAGCGACACGGCGCTGGGCAGCGGCGCCCTGACGGTGACCGGCAGCAGCATCCTGGACAGTGCCTCGGCGCTCAACCTGGGCAACGCGATTGACCTGAGCGCAGGCACGCTCACCCTCGCTGGCACTAATGCCACCACCTTGGGTGGCATTATCAGCGGCACCGGTGCGCTGGCCAAGGCGGGCGCCGCCGACCTCACCCTCAACGGTGCCAACACCTACAGTGGCGGTACCACCCTGGCGGGTGGCAAGCTTACCGTCGGCAGCAGCAGTGCCCTTGGCAGCGGCGCGCTGACCCTGGGTGGCAACGCCAGCCTCGATGCCAGCAGCGCGGTAAGCCTGGGCAACGCCATCAACCTTGGCGCCAACACCCTGAACCTGCTCGGCACCAGCGCCACCACCCTGGGTGGCGTGATCAGCGGTACCGGTGCGCTGGTCAAGAACGGGGCAGGGGACCTGGCGCTGAGCGGCAACAACACCTTCAGTGGCGGCCTGACCCTCAATGCCAGCAAGCTCACTGTCGGCAACAGCAACGCCCTGGGTACCGGGGCCCTCACCCTTGGCGCAAACGCCAGCCTGGACGCCAGCACGGCGGTGAGCCTGGGCAACGCCGTCAACCTGGGCGCCAATACCCTGAACCTGCTGGGCAGCAGTAGCACCACGCTGGGCGGCGTGATCAGCGGCACCGGTGCGCTGGTCAAGAACGGCAGCGCCGGGTTGACCCTGAACGGCAGCAACACCTTCAGCGGCGGCACGACCCTCAACAGCGGTGTCCTCACCGTGGGCAACAACAACGCCCTGGGCACCGGGGGCCTCACCTTGGGCGGTAATGCCAGCCTGGATGCCGGCGTGTCGGTGAACCTCGGCAACGCCATCGACCTGGCCGGCAACACCCTGACCTTGCCTGGTACCAGCGCAACCACCCTGGGTGGTGTGATCAGTGGCACCGGCGCGCTGGTCAAGAACGGCAGCACCAACCTGACCCTGGGTGGCGCCAACACCTTCAGCGGTGGCCTCACCCTCAACGCCGGCACCCTGACCCTGGCCAGCGCCACGGCGCTCGGTACCGGGGCCCTGACCGTGGGCGGCGCATCGACGCTGGCCAACACCGCGGCGATGACCTTGGGTAACGCCGTCAACCTGGGCGCTAACCTGACCCTGACAGGCGCCAACAACCTCAACATGGCCGGGACCCTCAGCGGCACCGGCGGCCTGGTCAAGAATGGCAGCGCCAGCCTGACCCTCAGCGGCAACAACACCCACAGCGGCGCCACCGCGCTCAACGCCGGCACCCTGGTGCTGGGCAGCAGCACCGCGCTAGGCACCGGCGTGCTCAACGCCGCGGCCAACACCAGCCTGGACACCAGTGTCGCCGGGCTGAACATCGGCAACGGCCTGAACCTGGCCGGCAACCTCAACCTGCCCGGCAGCAACGACCTGACCTTGAGTGGCGTCATCGCCGGCAGCGGCGGCCTGAGCAAGGCCGGCAATACCACCCTGACCTTGACCGGCGCCAACACCCACAGCGGCTCCACCTTCCTCAATGGCGGCACCCTGGTGGTCGGCAGCAACACGGCGTTGGGTACCGGCATCCTCAACACCGCCGTGGGGACTCACCTGGACGCCAGCACCGCGGTCAGCCTGGCCAACGACGTCATTGCCGCCGGCCCCCTGACCATCGACGGCACTGCCAACCTTGGGCTGAGCGGCGTGATCAGCGGCATCGGCTCGCTGGTCAAGAACGGCAACGCCAGCCTGACCCTGAGTGGCAGCAACACCTTCACCAACGGCACCCAGCTCAATGCCGGTACCTTGGTTCTCGGCAGCAACACCGCACTGGGCATCGGCGGCCTGAGCTTGGGCGGCAACGCCAACCTGGATACCAGTACCGCCGTCTCGGCGACCAACAGCATCAGCCTGGGCGGCAATACCTTGACCGTGCTGGGCAGCAACGCCACCACCCTGACCGGGCAGATCAGCGGTACCGGTGCCCTGGTCAAGAGCGGTAGTGCCGGCCTGACGCTCAATGGCAACAACACCTTCAGCGGCGGCACCACCCTGAACGCCGGGCTGCTGACCCTGGGCAACAGCAATGCCCTCGGCACTGGCGGCCTGACCCTGGGCGGCAATGCCAGCCTCGACGGCAGCGGCACCCTGAACCTGGGCAATGCCATCAACCTCGCCGGCAACACCCTGACCCTGCCAGGCAGCAACACCACCACCTTGGGCGGGGTGATAAGCGGCACCGGCGCACTGGTCAAGAATGGCGCCACCAACCTGACCCTGAGCGGCGCCAACACCTTCAGCGGCGGCCTCACCCTCAATGCCGGTACCTTGACCCTGGCCAGCGCCGCCGCGTTGGGAACCGGCGCGTTGACGGTCGGTGGCGCATCGACCCTCGCCAACTCGACGGCGATGACCCTGAACAACGCCGTCAACCTCGCTGCCGACCTGACCCTGCCGACCACCAGCAACCTCACCCTGGCCGGCGCCCTCAGTGGCACTGGTGGTCTGATCAAGAACGGCAGCGCCACTTTGACCCTGAGCGGCAACAACACCCACAGCGGCGCCACTACCCTCAACGCCGGCACCCTGGTGGTCGGCAGCAACACCGCACTGGGCACCGGCGCACTCAACGCCGCCAACAACACCACGCTGGACACCAGTGCGGCCGGGCTGAACCTTGGCAACGCGCTCAACCTGGCGGGCAACTTCATCCTGCCCGGCAGCAACGACCTGACCCTGAGCGGCACCATCGCCGGTGCCGGCGGCATCACCAAGAATGGCGGCACCACCCTGACCCTGACCGGCAACAACAGCAACAGCGGCATCACCCGCTTGAACGCCGGTACCCTGGTGCTCGGCAGCAACACCGCGCTGGGTACCGGTACCCTCAATACCCTGGCCGGTACCCACCTGGATGCCAATACGGCGGTGAGCCTGGCCAACGATGTGAACATCGCCGGTCCGTTGACCATTGATGGCAGCGCCGACCTGGGCCTGAGCGGCGTGGTCAGCGGCATCGGTTCGTTGGTCAAGAACGGCAACGCCAATCTGACCCTGAGCGGCAACAACCTCTACACCAACGGCACCCAGCTCAATGCCGGCACGCTGACCCTGGGCAGCAACACCGCGCTGGGCATCGGCGCCCTGACCGTGGGCGGCAACGCCAATCTCGACGCCAGTACCGCCGTCGCCGTGACCAACGGCATCAACCTCGGCGCCAATACCCTGACCGTGCTGGGCAGCAACGCCACCACCCTCGGCGGCCTCATCAGCGGCAGCGGTGCACTGGTCAAGAACGGCAGCGCCGTGCTGACCCTCAACGGCAACAACACCTACAGTGGCGGCACCACCCTCAATGCCGGCACTCTCATCCTGGGCAACAACAACGCCATCGGCGGCGGCGCCTTGAGCGTGGGTGGCAATGCCAGCCTCGACTCCAGCGCTACCCTCAACCTCGGCAACGCCATCGCCCTTGGCAACGGCGCCACCCTGACCCTGCCAGGCAGCAACACCACGACCTTGGGCGGCGTGATCAGCGGTGCGGGGGCCTTGACCAAGAACGGCAGCAGCAATCTGACCCTGAGCGGCGCCAACACCTTCAGCGGTGGCCTGAACCTCAATGCCGGCACCCTGACCTTGGCCAACGCCGCCGCGCTGGGCACCGGGGCATTGAACGTCGGCGGCGCCTCGACGCTGGCCAACAGCGTGGCGATGACCCTGGGCAACAACGTAAACCTCGGCGCCAACCTGACCCTTGGCGGCAGCAACAACCTGACCCTGGGCGGTGTGCTCAGTGGTACCGGCGGGTTGATCAAGAACGGCGTGTCCGACCTGACGCTCACCGGCAACAACACCTTCAGCGGCGCCATCGACCTGCTTGGCGGCAGCATCACCACGGTCGGCAACACGGCCCTGGGCAATACCTCGGCGGTCAGCGTCGGCGCCGGCACCAGCCTCAATCTCGGTGCCAGCGCCACCATCGGTGGCCTGAGCGGGGCCGGCACGGTGAACATCGCCGGCGGCGGTGACCTGACCCTGGGCGGCAACAACCTCAACAGTGTGTTCAGTGGTGCCCTGGCGGGCAGTGGCGGGCTGATCAAGACCGGTACTGGCAGCTTCGAACTGTCCGGCGTCAACGTGCTCGGCGGCAATACCACGGTCAATGCCGGCCTGCTCAACGTCACGGGCTCGCTGGCCAGCCCCAGCGTGCAGGTCAACAGCGGCGCCAGCCTCGGTGGTACCGGCAGCCTGCTGGGCGCAGTCGACATAGCCAACGGCGCGCACCTGCTGGCCAACAGCGGCGCGACCCTCAGCACTGGTGCGCTGACCCTGCACAGCGGCTCGATCCTCGACTTTGGCCTGGCATCGCCGGCCACCGGCGGCACCGCAGTGGTCAGCGTCAATGGCAATCTGACCCTGGACGGTACCCTCAACGTCACCGACCTCGGCGGCTTCGGCACCGGTATCTATCGGCTGTTCGACTACACCGGCGGGTTGGTGGACAACGGCCTGCTGATCGGCAACGTGCCGGGTGTCGTGTTGCCCGGCGACCTACAGGTGCAGACATCCATCGGCAGTCAGGTCAACCTGCTGGTCGGCGGCGCCACCGGCACCGTGCAGTTCTGGGATGGGGCGCAGAGCGTGCCCAATGGTGTGATCGACGGCGGGACCGGTACGTGGAACGGGGGGAATACCAACTGGACTGATGTCAACGGCGTGCTCAATGGCAGTTGGGCCAGCGACTTCGCGGTCTTCCAGGGCACCGCGGGCGATGTCACCGTGGTCGGCACCCAGGCCGCCACCGGCCTGCAATTCGTCACCAACGGCTATCGCCTGATCGGCGCCGGTGGCCTGGACCTGGTCAACGGCAGCAACGGCGCCTTTGCCTTGCGCGTCGATCCGGGCGTCACCGCGACCCTCAACGTTGGCCTCTCTGGCAGCGGCCAACTGGCCAAGCTCGACAGCGGCACGCTGGTGCTCAATGGGGCCAACAGCTATACCGGCGGCACCCTGTTCAATGGCGGCACGGTGGTGGTCGGCAATAACACTGCCTTCGGTACCGGCACGGTCAGCACCGCCAACGGCACTATCCTGGACAGCAATACAGCTGTCACCCTCGGCAACGCCTTCAGCCTCAGCGGTGCCCTGACTGTCGCCGGTTCCGCCGATCTGGGCCTGTCCGGCGTGGTCTCGGGGACTGGCAGCCTGACCAAGAACGGCGGTGCCAACCTGACCCTGGGCAATGCCAACACCTACAGCGGCGGCACCAGCCTGGGTGCCGGTACCCTGACCCTGGGCAACGCCCAGGCGCTGGGCACTGGGGGCCTGACCGTTACCGGCGCCTCAAGCCTGGACGCCACCGGCAACCTGGCGCTTGGCAACACCGTCGCCCTGAACGCCAACCTCACCCTGCCGGGGAGCAACGACCTCACCCTCAACGGCGCGCTCAGCGGCACCGGTGACCTGATCAAGGCTGGTGCCGGTACGCTCACCCTCAACGGCAGCAACAGCCAGCAGGGCATTACCAGCCTGAACGGTGGCACCCTTGTGGTAGGCAGCAACACTGCACTGGGCACGGGTGCCCTGAACGCAGCCGGCGGCACCACCCTCAGCAGCAATGCCAACGTCACCCTGGCCAACCAGGTCAACCTGGCCGGCAACCTGACCGTCGCCGGGGCGCAAAACCTGACCCTGGGCGGCAACGTCAGCGGCGTCGGCGGCCTGACCAAGACCGGCAGCGGCACCCTGACCCTGAACGGCACCAATGGCCATTTGGGCAACACCAATCTCAATGCCGGCACCCTGGTGCTCGGCAGCGCCAGCGCCCTCGGCCTCGGCCAGCTCAACGCGGCTGCCGGGACCACGCTGGACAGCGCCTCGGCGATCACTATCGGCAACACCGTCAACCTGGGGGGTAACCTCACCATCGCCGGCAGCAACGACCTGGGCCTGGGCGGGCTGGTCACGGGGGCCGGCAGCCTGACCAAGAACGGCGTCGGCAACCTCACCCTCAGTGGCGCCAACACCTTGATTGGCGGCGTGACCCTCAATGCCGGCACGCTCACCCTGGGCAACAACCAGGCCCTGGGTACCGGCAACCTTGTCGTCGGCGGCGCCAGCAACCTGGCCACCACGGGTGCCTTGACCCTGGCCAACCAGGTGACGCTGAACGACACCCTGGGCCTGACCGGCAACAACGACCTGACATTGAACGGCGTGATCAGCGGTACCGGCGGCTTGACCAAGACCGGTACCGGCAACCTGACCCTCGGCGCCGCCAACACCTATCAAGGCATTACCACGCTTGGCGCTGGCACCCTGACGCTGGGCAACAACACCGCGTTGGGCACGGGCAACCTGTCGGTGACCGGCAACAGCACCCTGGCCACCACCGGGGCGCTGCAACTGGCCAATGCCATTGGCCTCGGCGCCGCTGCCACATTGGCTATCAACAATGCCCAGCCCTTGACCCTTGACGGTGTGATCAGCGGTGCCGGGGCGCTGAACAAGCTGGGTGTCGGGCAGCTGGTGCTCAATGGCATCAATACCTACGCCGGCGGCACCTCGCTGCAGGCTGGCAGCCTGCTGCTGGGCAATGCCGGCGCCTTGGGCAGCGGGGCCCTGACCGTCAACGGCGCCGCCGGCCTCGACGCCAGCCAGGCGCTGGTACTGGCCAATGCCGTCAACCTCGCCGGTGGCAACCTGACCCTCGGCGGCAGCCAGGCGCTGACCCTCAATGGCGTGGTCTCCGGCAACAGCGGCCTGGTCAAGAACGGCGCCGCCAGCCTGACCCTCAACGGCAACAACACCTACAGCGGCGGCACTACCCTCAATGGCGGCTCCCTGGTGGTCGGCAGCAACACCGCGCTGGGTAGCGGCGACCTCAGCACCGGCGCCAACACCAGCCTCGATGCCGGCGGTGCGGGCGTCACCCTGGCCAACAACGTGCACCTGGGCGGCACCCTCAACCTGCCGGGCAGCGCCGATCTGACCCTCACCGGCGTGGTGGATGGCGTCGGCGGCCTGAACAAGGCCGGTACCAGCACCCTGATCCTCAACGGCGCCAACAGCTACCTGGGCGGCACCACCCTCGGTGCCGGCCGGCTGGTGGTCGGCAACGACAACGCGCTGGGGCAGGGCGCCCTGACCGTCGCCGGGGCCTCGACCCTGAGCAGCGGCGCCAGCACTAGCCTGGCCAACAACGTCACCCTCAACGCTGGCCTGACCGTCGATGGCGGCAATGACCTGACCCTCAACGGCGTGATCAACGGCACGGCAGGCCTGACCAAGAACGGCAGCGGCAACCTGACCCTCAATGGCAACAACGGCTACCAGGGCGGTACCCAGCTCAACGCCGGGCGCCTGACCCTGGGCAGCAGCGGCGCACTGGGCACCGGCACCCTGGCGGTCACCGCCGATGCCACCCTGGCCAACAGCTCGGCCATGGCCCTGGGCAACACCGTAGCCCTGAGCAACGGCGCCAACCTGACTGTCGAAACCGCAAGTGCGCTGATCCTCAGCGGCGACCTCGGCGGCAGCGGCAATCTGGTCAAGACCGGTGTCGACGACCTTACCCTGGTCGGCGTCAAGACCTTCAGCGGCAACGTGGATATCCAGGCGGGTTCCCTCACCACCCTCGGCAGCGGTGTGCTGGCCAACGTCGACACCCTCAATGTCGGCGCCAGCGGCCAGCTCAACCTTAATGGCAATGCCAGCCTTGGCAGCCTGACCGGCAGTGGCCTGGTCGATGTTGGCGTCGGCAGCGTCCTGAGCCTGGGCGGCAACAACCTGAGCAGCACCTTCGCTGGCGCCCTCAATGGCCTGGGCGGCCTGACCAAGGTCGGCAGCGGTACCCTGACCCTGACCGGTAGCAGCAACCTGGCCGACAATACCCAGGTCAACGCCGGTACCTTGAAAGTCGACGGCACCTTGGGCAGCAACCTGCTGACCGTGGCCAGCGGTGCGACCCTTACCGGCAGCGGCACCGCCAATGCCTCGGTGGTGATCGACAACGGCGGCCACCTGGCCGGGCAGAGCGGCGCGACCCTGGGCCTCGGCAGCCTGGTGCTCAACAGCGGTTCGATCGTCGATATCGGCCTCGGCTCGCCGTCCACTGGCGGCACCGCGCTGTTCAACGTCGGTGGCAACCTGACCCTCGACGGCACGCTCAATGTCAGCAGCATCGGCGGCTTCGGCAACGGTGTGTACCGCGTCTTCGACTACACCGGCGCCCTCACCGACAACGGCCTGGACTTCGGCAGCCTGCCGCTGGGCGTGGGCCTGGGCGACGTGACCTTGCAGACCGCCCTGGCCAACCAGGTCAACCTGCTGGTCAGCGCTGCGGGGCTCAATATCCAATTCTGGGATGGCAGCCAGAACTTGCCCAACGGTCAGGTAGACGGCGGTGCCGGGGTGTGGAATGCCGGTAATACCAACTGGACTGACCTCAATGGCCTGACCAACACCACTTGGGGCAGCACCTTCGCGGTGTTCCAGGGTATAGCCGGCGATGTCACCGTCGACGGCAGCCAGACGGTCAACGGCCTGCAGTTCGTCAGCGATGGCTACCGCCTGCTGGCCGGTACCGCCGGTGTGCTCGACCTGATAAACGGCACGAGTGGCGACACCAGCGTGCGGGTCGACCCGGGTGCCACGGCGACCCTCGATGTCGGCCTGACCGGCGTCGGCAAGCTCAACAAGCTCGACAGCGGTACCCTGGTGCTCAACGGCAACAACAGCTACAGCGGCGGTACCGTGCTCAGTGGCGGCACTTTGATCGTCGGCAGCAACACGGCCCTGGGCAACGGTGCGCTTGAAACTGCGGCGGGTACCACCCTCGACAGCAACGCCTCGGTCGCGCTGGGCAATGCCATCACTCTGGCGGGGCCGTTGAACATCGCCGGTAGCAACGACCTGGCGCTGGGCGGCAACATCGGCGGCGCCGGTGGCCTGGTCAAGGCTGGCAGCGCCCGGCTGGCGCTGGCCGGCAACAACACCTATGCCGGCAACACTGCGCTCAATGGCGGCACCCTGGTGCTGGGTTCCAATACCGCGCTGGGCAGCGGCAGCCTGAATACCGTGGCCGGCACCAGCCTGGACAGCAGCCAGGCCGTGACCTTGGCCAACAGCGTCAATGCCACGGGTGACCTGACGATTCTGGGCGGCAACGACCTGACCCTCGGCGGCACCGTCGGCGGCAGCGGCCGCCTGCTCAAGGCCGGCCTCGCCCGCTTCGCGCTGATGGGCGCCAACACCTACAGCGGTGGTACCGAGCTGCAGGCCGGCACCTTGGTGGTTGGCAATGATGCCGCCCTTGGCAGCGGCGGCCTGGACGTCACCGGTAACGCCAACCTCGACAGCGCCAGTGCCGTCACCTTGGCCAATCCGGTCAATGTCAGCGGCGTGCTCAACGTGCTGGGCAGCAATGACCTGCACCTGGCCGGCGTGCTCAGCGGCGCCGGTGAACTGAACAAGAGCGGCCTGGCTGACCTGACGCTGTCGGGCAACAACACCTTCAGCGGCATCCTCAATATCCTGTCTGGCAGCCTGAGCACCGTCGGCACCACCGCCCTCGGCAGCCAGAGCGAGCTGAATGTCAGCAGTGGCGCCAGCCTCAACCTCGACGGCAACACCACGCTGGGTGAAATCGGCGGTAGCGGCGCGATCCAGATCGCCGCCGGGAACAGCCTGACGGTCGAGGGCGGCGTGTTCGGCGGCAACATCAGCGGCAGCGGCACCCTGAACAAACTCGGCAGCGGCACCCTGGCACTGAACAGCGCCAACAGCCACACCGGCACTACCAACGTGCAGGGCGGCGGCCTCAAGGTGGATGGCTCGCTGGCCAGCGGCACGGTCAACGTGGCCAGCGGCGCCAGCCTCAGCGGCGTCGGCAGCCTCGGTGGTTCGGTGACCGTGGCTAACGGCGGCAACCTGGCGGCCATCGGCGGCAGCACCCTGAACGCCGGCAACCTGGTGCTCGACAGCGGCGCCAACTTCAACGCTTCGCTCGGGGCACCGTCGGCTGGTGGCACTCCACTGGTCAACGTGGCCAACGACTTGACCCTGGGTGGCACCCTCAATGTCACAGACATCGGCGGCTTCGGCGCCGGCGTGTACCGCCTGTTCGCCTACGGCGGCAGCCTTACCAACAATGGCATGAGCTTCGGCACCACGCCGGTACCGGTCACCGACCTGACGGTGCAGACCGCCGTCGCCAACCAGGTCAACCTGGTGGTCGGTGGCGCCAGCAACGTGTTGTTCTGGGACGGCAGCCAGACCGTGGCCAACGGCGTGATCGAGGGCGGCAGCGGCGTCTGGGATGCCACCAACACCAACTGGACCGACGCCAACGGCGTGCTCAACGGCACCTGGAACGATACCTTCGCCGTGTTCCAGGGCGCCCCCGGTACCGTCACCGTGAACGGCAGCCACAGCATCACCGGCCTGCAGTTCGTCACCGACGGCTATGTGCTCAATGCCGGGACGGCCGGTGAACTGCTGGGCAACGGCACCACCAACCTGCGGGTCGACAGCGGCGCCACCGCCACCCTCAACGTCGCCCTCAACGGCACCGGCAGCGTCGCCAAGCAAGACGGCGGCACCCTGGTGCTCAACGCTGCCAATGGCTACAGCGGCGGTACCGCCCTCAACGGCGGCACCCTGGTGCTAGGCAACAATAGCGCGCTGGGCAGTGGCGCCCTGACGGCCGCGGGCGGTACCACGCTGGACAGCAACACCGCCGTGACGTTGGTCAACAATGCCGTGCTCAACGGCGCCCTGGCCATCGCCGGCAGCAACGCCCTGACCCTCAACGGGGTGGTCAGCGGCACCGGTGGGCTGATCAAGAATGGCGCTGGCCTGTTGACCCTGAACGGTGCCAACACCTACACCGGCGGCACCCAGATCAACGCAGGCGGCGTGGTGGGCAATACCACCAGTCTGCAAGGCGCGATCCTCAACAACGCAGCCCTGACCTTCGAGCAGAACGCCAATGGCAGCTACACCGGCAACCTCACCGGTACTGGCACCCTGACCAAGAACGGCACTGGCGAACTGTTGCTGACCGGCATCAATGGCCTGACCGGCGCGACCCAGGTCAACGCCGGCAGCCTGCTGGTCAATGGCCGCCTCGACAGTGCCACCGTGCAGGTCGCCACCGGCGCCCGCCTGGGCGGCAGCGGTACCTACGGCGGTGCCGTGCAGATCGCCAATGGCGCCACCCTGGCTGCCGGCCAGAGCGCCACGCCGCTCACCGTCGGCAGCCTCGACCTGGCGTCGGGCAGCGCCCTGGACTTCAGCCTCGGCGCCCCGGCGGCCTCCACCACCGTGGTCAAGGTCAACGGCAACCTGGTGCTGGACGGCACGCTGAACATTACCGATGCCGGTGGCTTCGGTACCGGTGTCTACCAACTGTTCAGCTACGGCGGCACGCTCACCGACAACGGCCTGGTGTTCGGTGCCATTCCGGGCAGCGTGGTCCTGGGTGACCTGAGCCTGCAGACCGCTATCGCCAACCAGATCAACCTGGTGGTGCAGAACTACGGCGAAGAATTGCAGTTCTGGAACGGTGGCAAGACCAACCCCGATGGCAGCATCGGCGGCGGCAGTGGTACCTGGGGGCCGAACACTGGTTGGACCAACGCCAGCGGCACCAGCAACGAAGGTTGGAGTGGTGGCTACGCGGTCTTCGGCGGTACTCCGGGCACCGTCACCGTGGTGGGCAACCAGTCGTTCGAGGGCTTGCAGTTCCTCAGCAACGGCTATCAGGTCGTTCCGGGTGCTGGGGGTAGCCTGACACCGGTCAACGGTAGCGATGGCAGCCTGGCGCCGGTGCGTGTCAACGCTGGCGGCACCGCCACCGTCAGCGTGCCGCTGGTCGGTACCGGCGGCATCGAGAAACTCGACGCTGGCACTCTGATCCTCTCGGGTGCCAACACCTACAGCGGTGGCACTACCGTGAGCGGCGGTACCCTGGTCGGCAACACCACCAGCCTGCAGGGCAACATCCTCAACAACGCCAACCTGGTCTTTGCCCAAGGCAGCAATGGCACCTTCAATGGCACCCTCAGCGGTACGGGCACCACCACCAAACAGGGCGGCGGTACCTTGCTGCTGACCGGCAACCAACCATTCAGCGGCGCCTTCAACGTCAACCAGGGCGTGCTCCAGGTAGGCGATGCCGCCAATCCGGGCAGCAACCTCGCAGCCCAGGTCACGGTGGCCAACGGCGCCGCGCTGACCGGCAACGGCACCGTCGCCGGGCTGACCAACAACGGCACCGTGCTGCCAGGGCCTGCCGGCAACCTCAACGTGTCGGGCAACTTCACCAACGGCGCCACCGGCACCTTGGTGATCGACCTCGGTACCTCGCCGGTGAACTACCTGAATGTGGGCGGCACCGCCAACCTCGGCGGCAGCCTGATGGTCGCCAACCTGGCCAGTGGCAACGGCCAGTACACCGTGGTCAGCGCCGCGGGCGGGGTAAACGGCACCTTCGCCACCACCAACCTGGCCAACTCGGCGTTCCTCAACAGCTCGCTGGACTACGGCGCCAACCAGGTGACCCTGTCGGTCAGCCGCAACGGCAACTCCTTCGCCGATGTCGCCGCCACCGGTAACCAGCGTGGCGTGGCCACCGCGCTGGCAAGTGCCGGGGCGCCGGCCGAGCTGGTCAACAACCTGCTGCCGCTGGACCGCCAGGGCGCCCAGGCGGCGTTCGACAGCCTGTCCGGCGAGATCCACGCCAGCACCGCGACCGTGCTGATCGAGGACTCGCGCTACGTCCGCGACGCGGTCAATGACCGCCTGCGCCAAGCCGACTGCACCAACCAGGACGACCCGCGTCGCACCCTGGCGCCGACCGCCAACCAGCAACTGACCAGCGAAGGCTGCCAGGGCCAGGCCGTGGGCTGGATCCGCGCCATCGGCGGCTGGGGCACCTACGACGGCAGCAGCAGCCATGCCAGCGTCGACCGCGACCTGTCGGGCTTCATGCTCGGTGTCGACCGCGCGCTGGACGATGAGTGGAAAGTGGGCGCCGCCGCCGGCTACACCCGCTCGAGCATCGACGCGCACCGTCGCCGCTCGGACGCCACGGTGGACAGCTACCACCTGACCACCTACCTCGGCTACCAGCTGGATGCCTTCGCCGCTCGCCTGGGCGTGGCCTACAGCTGGCACGACATCGACACCAAGCGCGATGTCACCGTGGGCAGCTATGACGACCGCCTCAAGGCCAAGTACAAGGCGCGCAGCGCCCAGGTGTTCGGTGAGGTGGGTTACGCCATCGATGCCGGCGGCATTGCCCTGGAGCCGTTCGCCGGGCTGGCTTATGTCAACTACGACAGCGACACCGCCCATGAGAAGGGCGGGGCAGGGCGGCTGGAGGGCAAGGTCGACCAGGATGTGACCTTCTCCACCCTGGGCGTGCGGGCTGGCAAGCGCATCCTGCTCGACAACGGCAGCACCATCACGCCGCGGTTGTCGGTGGGCTGGCGCCATGCGTTCGGTGACGACAAGCCCGATGCCGATCTGCGCTTCATCGGTGGCGGCGACGGTTTCAGCACCGAGGGTGTGCCGATTGCCAAGGACGCGGCGGTGGTCGAGGCCGGGGTGGACCTGTCGGTGGGCGCGAGCGGCAAGCTCGGGGTCGGCTACTCCGGGCAGCTGTCCAGCGAGAACCGCGACCATGGTGTGGTGGTGAGCTTCAGCATGGGGTTCTGAGGTAGCTTGCAGGGGGCTGCTTTGTAGCCTCCGGCAATCTCAAGCCTGGCCTTTTCTTGGTTTTTAGCCGCGAGGGCTGATGACCGTATCAGGGCCACCAAGTGTTCGCCGCAAATCTTGCAGCGTCTATAAGATCGAGCGCCGCCCGCGCGGCGCATCGCTGGCAAGCCAGCTCCCACATTTGTTTCGGGCCAGTTATGCCTGCGCCGCCGCGGCTGTACGCCTTGTGGGTACGACGCGGTTTCAGTGTGGGCGCCACTGGTGTCCCACCGGTCTCAAGACATGCATCAAGGCGGACAGCGACAACTTCACAGGCAAGACTGGCCCGAAACAAATGTGGGAGCTGGCTTGCCAGCGATGCGCCGCGCGGGCGGCGCTCGGTCTCATAGGCGCTGCAAGGCCATCGTCAAGCACCTGGCCGCCATAACGCGATCAAGACCTCGATCCAAACCCGTAAGACATTTCCGAATTTGAAACCAAATCCTTCAGCCAGCCAGCGCTTCGGACCTATCCTACGCGCCTGCCGGAAGGCTCTGAATTGGCCGGGAAATACATCAGGGATACCGTCTCTGGGTCGTCACATTTGGCGACCGGGTGTGAGAAGCCCGTTGTGTGAACCATGTCGATTTCGTCAATGGCGGTCGTGCGCGTGCAGGCTTTGGCCTGACCGTGGATTCATGGTTACACACGAGCTTCTCACCATGCGTACGACTGCCACCCTAATCTGTGAGAAGGATCGAGGTGGTTGTTCCTGAAATTCAATTTCGACCGCGCCTTCAGCGACCTGTCGGTGTTGCTCGGCTGCGTGGCGCATTTCACCACCGAGGCCGAGATGGAGGGTGACCTCATGGCTGCCAGCGCGGCGCGGATTCTCAGCGGGCTGGCCAAGGGGCTGATCGATGACATGGAGCTGGGGCTGAACCGGTAGCGGTGAAAGGGGGCCGCAAAGCGGCCCCAGGGATGCCAGACCGAGCCACTGTCGTTAGACTGTCATCTCCTCACCACCGGACAGGAGTCCCGGCGTGCCCGACCCCCGCAGTTTCCCCAGCGACCTGTGCCTCGACAGCCCACGCCTGCAGTTGCGCCCCATGCGTCATGGCGACGCGCAGCAGTGGCTGACCATCATGGCCGACCCCGAGGTCATGCGTTACTGGTACCACGCCCCCTGGCAGACCCTGGCCGAGGCCGAGAGCGCCCTGGCCGCCGACCGCGAGGCGTATGCCGCCGGCCAGTTGCTCAAGCTGGGCATGTACCGCCGTGACAATGGCGAGCTGATCGGCATGGTCCAGCTGTTCAACCTCGAAGAGACCTCGCGCCGGGGCGAAATCGGCTACTGCCTGGCCAAGTCGGCCCAGGGCCGGGGCTACATGGATGAAGCGCTGACCTGCTTCATCGACTACCTGGCCCACACCCTGCACCTGCGCCGCCTGGAGGCGGAAATCGACCCGCGCAACCAGGGCTCGGCACGTACCCTGGAGCGCCAGGGCTTCGTCCTTGAGGGCACCCTGCGCGCCCGCTGGTGCGTGGCCGGCGAGCTGTCTGACTCGGGGCTTTACGGTCTGTTGCTCGAACCGCCTGTCGCCTGACGCCCGCTTGCGCTATGGTCGCGCCTTTCGCTGCTGGATGGAGCCTGCGCGTGCCTGCTTTTTATGTGATGTTCACCCTCGTGCTGTTCCTTCTTTGCCTGTGTTTCGATGGCCTGCTGATGGGCGTCGACGGGCATATGCCGGCGCTGCAGATACTGGTCATGGGCCCATGGGGCATTGCCTTCGGGTTGTACCAGTGGTTTGCCAATCCGTTGTTGGGGCTGGCAATCCTCGCCCGCCGGCGTTTTCGCCGGGTGGCGCTTGGCGCGGGCCTGATCGCCCTGGGCCTGGCGCTCAGTTGCCTGGGCATCGAGCGGCTGCCGGACAACCGCAGCTATGATTTCCTGCCGCTTACCGGTTTCGGCCCCGGCTACTACCTGTGGACTCTGGCAATCCTGCTGTTCTGCCTGGGGCAGGGATGGTGGTGCCGCAAGGCGCAGACGGCGCAGGATATGCCGCGCTGGCGCTGGTTCGATGTGCTGCTGATCGCGGTGCTGACGAGCACGATCTACCTGGCGACTCAGATGCCCAGCCTGGGCGTGCAGATTCGCAGTTCCGACGAGCCAATGGAGCAGGTACAGGCAGGCTGAACTCTCCAGATTGGCTGCGCGGCCTTTTTGTCGGGGCCAGACGCGCCTTGGGTTTGGAAAGACGGCAGGGGCTGGGTTAAGGTCGCAGCTCGTCCGCTTTTACCAGGTGCCTGACTTGCCCGCTTTCTACCTGACCACAAGCCTCGCCCTGTACCTGCTGGGCCTGGCCTTCGATGGTGCCCTGACAGGTGCGGGGCGACATGTACCGGCATTGCAGATGCTGCTCTACGGGCCGTGGGGTATTGCCTTTGGCCTGTACCAGTGGTTCGCCAACCCACTGCTGGCGTTGGCGATCCTCGCCCACCGACGGTTCCGCCGCCTGGCACTGGGGTGCGGCCTGCTGGCGCTGTATCTGGCGGCCAGCAGCTTTGCGATCACCCGCTTGCCGGACAACCAGAGCTACGCCTTCCAGGACGTGACCGGCTTTGGCGCGGGCTTCTACCTGTGGTTGATGGCGATCCTGGTGTTTTGCATGGGGCAGCTCTGGTGGTGCTGGAAGGCGCGTTCAGCAGCGGATGTACCGGGCTGGGGCTGGCTCGATGTGGCGCTGATCGCGGCCCTCAGCGTGGCGCTGTATGCCGGTACGCAGATGCCGTCGCTGCGTTTCGAGCCGCACAAGGTGATCGTGCCGCCGGAGCAGCCGCAAAGCTTGTGATGGCCTTACCGCGCCGTCCCCCATTGCACCACGATCATCCCGATCACGATCATCCCCACCCCCGCCAGTCGCAACAGGTTAACCGGCCGCTCCGGCAGTCCCATCAGGCCGAACTGGTCGATCAGCAGCGACGACAGCACCTGCCCGGCCACCACGCAGACGATGAACCCCGCCGCGCCTAGCCGTGGCGTCAGCACCAGCGCGGCGGTGATGTAGAGCACCCCGGCAACCCCGCCGAACCAGGCCCACCAGGGCGCATGGGCCAGTTGCTGCACCTGCGGCAGCGGCGCGCGCATCAGCAGCAGGGCCGGCACCAGCATCAGCAGGCTGACCAGCAAAGAAACACCGGCCGCCCACAGCGGATGGTCGAGCAGGCGTCCGAGCGCGGCGTTGCTGCCCGCCTGAAACGGCACTGCGGCCCCGGCAAGCAGGGCGATGAGCAAGGGGAGGGCGGCGAAGAGGCTGGCGGGCATGGTGTCTACTCCTGATGAAAACACTGGCGTCAGTCTTCGCTATGCATTTGAATGATGGAAATTCGAACGTTGCACAGGCTGTATTCGTGGCATGGATGATTTGCGCCGTATCGACCTCAATCTACTGCTGTCCCTGCACGCCCTGCTCAGCGAGCAGCATGTCTCGCGTGCGGCATTGCGCCTGCACCGCAGCCAGCCGGCGGTCAGCCATGCGTTGGCGCAGTTGCGCGAGATCTTCGCCGATCCGCTGCTGGTTCGACGCGGTGGCCGCTTGCAACTGACGGCCCGCGCCGAAGCTCTGCACGCGCCGTTGCAGGAGGCTTTGCAGCAACTCGACGGATTGCTCGGCACGCCGGGCTTCGAGCCGGCGCGGGCCCGGCGTACCTTTCGCCTGGCCATGTCCGACTATGGCGCCCGTGTGGTGTTGCCAGCGTTGATGCGCCTGCTGCGACGCGAAGCGCCGGGCATCGACCTGGTGGTGTCCCAGGGCAGCCGCGAGGCGATGCTCGGCCAGTTGATCGACGGCGAGGCGGACCTGGCGCTGGGTGTGTTTCCCGAGTTGCCGACGGAAATGGCCCAGCAGGTGCTGTTCGAGGAGTCCTTCGTCTGTCTGGCTGACCGCGCCAGCCTGCCGCCCCGCGCCAGCCTGGCGCTGGACCCGTGGCTGGCGCGCCCCCATGTGCTGGTGGCGGTGCGCCCCGGCATCGACAACGAGATCGACCAGGCCCTGGCCACCTTGGGCGCGCGTCGGCGCATCGCCTTGACCCTGCCGCATTGGGGCGTGGCCCAAAGTGTGATTGCCGGGACCGACCTGGTGCTCACCGTGGCCCGGCGCAGCCTCGTTGGTGCTCGCCTGGACCCGGCCCTGCGCCAGTTCGCGCCGCCCCTGGCGATCTCGCCGTTCGCCTTCGCCCAGGCCTGGCACTCGCGGCGCGACGGCGATGCCGGGCACCGCTGGCTGCGGGCGCAAATCCAGGCGCTGTGCGTGAACGAAGGCGGAGCAGGGTGCTAGGCTGTGCCGCATTCATTTGCGAAAAGGGAAGCCCATGTTCAAGCATTGCCTGGTCGGCGCCGCCGCCCTGCTGATCGTTGCCGGCGCCCAGGCCGAGGACTATTCGCCTACTTACACCCAGTGCATGGACAAAGCCTCCAGCACGCTGGCAATGGGCGCCTGCATCCAGGCCGAAACCCGGTTGCAGGATGACCGGCTGAACCGGGTCTACAAGCAGCTCATGGCCAAGCTCGACAGCCAGCAGCAGAAGGACCTGCGCGAAGTACAGCGCACCTGGATGAAGTACCGCGACGGCAACTGCGCGTTCCACGGCAAGTTGAGCAACGGCAGCATCTACCGCATCGAAGGCGCGATGTGCGAGATGGACATGAGCAAGGACCGGGCGGCGGAGCTGGAACGGGTGCTCAGCCCGGGGCAGTAGCGCAGCATCAGCTTACAGATTGGCGGGTGAACTGGTCGGCTGAAGGGTATCGCCGCGACGCTGATGGCTGTATTTTTGTACAGCTCATGGACAGCACGTTCACCAAGGGAGGAGCACATGCCTGAAAGCATCGATGTCGCCAATTACTTCCTCACCCTGGAAGGCGAGACGGGTGAGATCTCGAACCTGAAGCTGCAGAAGCTCGTCTACTACGCGCAGGGCTTCAGCCTGGCCTTGCTGGGCGCCCCGTTGTTCGAAGAGCGTATCGAGGCCTGGATGCATGGCCCGGTCGTGGCCGACCTCTACCGTCGGTTCAGCCAGCATGGCTCGAACCCGGTCCCGATGCCTGCAGTGTTCGAGTCGACCTGCTTTTCCAGGGATCAGACCCGCCTGATCAAGGAGGTCTTCGAGGTCTATGGGCAGTATTCGGCGTGGAAGCTCCGTCAACTGACCCATGAAGAAGACCCCTGGCGGGACAACTATCAGGAGGGCGCTTTCAGCCGGGAGATTCCCCGGGACGAAATGCAACGGTATTTCAGGAATCACCTGGTGAACTGAGCGATGGTACGTAAGCGGCTCAAGGAGCGAGATGCCCAGGGAAATCAGGTAAGGGCACGCCACATGGCTGGCGAGTCTGACGAGTCGGACCTGCGCCCCCCGGTGTTCTCACTGGAGTATCTGCCATCAGGTTGGTGCATTCAGGACTGCCAGCAGGCAGAGCGCGCCAGGATGCTCGAGCGCTTGCGTCAGATCAGTCAGCGCACGTGGCGAGAGATCCGCCAGCTCGATCGCCATGGCTATGGTACGGAGACGATTTCGCGCGGCAGTATCAGGGCTGTATTGCCTTTATTCCTCACTGAAGATGTTCGGCTGCTGGCGTTCAGGGCTTTCGACCTGGTGGCGATGGTGGGGTACCGCAGTGGGCGGATTTTTCATGTGATCTGGATAGATCGTGAGTTCAAGTTGTACAAGCATTGACGCGGAGTACAGTGACCCCTTTGGTTGGGCGGGCAAGCCCGCTCCAACAGGGGAGTAGGAGCGGGCTTGCGAGTCAGGCGCCGCGTTGCTCACGCAGTGCCCGGGCCTTCAGGTACTCACGCACTTCCACCCCGTCTCCGGCGAACTCGATCCGTTGTGCCTTGGCCGCCCGCTGGTAGGCGTACATCGGATCGTAGTATTCCTTGAGCAGCCCTTCGATCCACCCTCGGTGCAGGCTCACGTCACCACTGCGCAACTGCTCCTCCAGCGCCTGGTCGAGCAACGCCGACAGCCGCTGGAAGCGCTCGCCGCCCAGGCGCTTGTAGATGTTGGCCATGCTCTGGCGCATGCGTTCGGCGAACAGCGGGCCGCCGGCCTCTTCACCGTGCACGGCGATGAACTCGGCGCACAGGTTGATCACGTAATCGCGCAGGATGCGTTCCACGCGATGCGCGAAGCTGTCTTCGAGCCACACCAGCGGATAGCGTTGCATGCCCTGGTAAAGCTCCAGCGGTACCGCGCAGCTGCCGACCACGCGGCCTTCGTCCTCGAGCACGAACTGGTCGAAGCCACGCTCGCGTTTCTTCAGGATGTCGATGGCCAGCGTATTCTCGAAGTCGATCTGCGCCGGCTGCGCGGTGGCGCGCTTGCCGAAGCTGGAGCCGCGGTGGTTAGCGTGGCCTTCCAGGTCCAGCACGTTGTCCAGCTGGAGCAGCACGTCGGTCTTGCCGGTGCCGGTCAGGCCGCCCAGCAGCACGAAGTCGCAGTGCTGCACCGCTTGCTGGGTGGTTTCCAGCAGCAAGGTGCGCATGGCCTTGTAGCCGCCCACCACCTTCGGATACTGGATGCCGGCTTCCTTGAGCCAGCCCTGGACGATCTGTGAGCGCAACCCGCCACGGAAGCAGTAGAGGTAGCCGTCGGGATGAGCCTGGGTGAATGCCGCCCAGGCCTCCAGGCGCTGCTCTTTGAGCGCGCCGTTGACCAACTGGTGGCCCAAGGCAATGGCGGCGGCCTGACCCTGCTGCTTGTAGCAGGTACCGACTTTCTGCCGCTCCTGGTCGTTCATCAGCGGCAGGTTGACGGCGCCGGGGAAAGCGCCCTTGGTGAATTCGATCGGCGCGCGCATGTCCATCATCGGCACGTCGTCGAGGAACAGCTGTTTCAGCTCGGTGCAGTCGGGGCGCATCAGATCACCTCGACTGCGTGGCTCTGTCGCTCGACCAGCTCGCCGATCGGCGCCAATTCGAGCCCGAGCTCCCGTGTCACGGCGAGGAATTCGGCCTCGCCCTGCGGGCTGACTGCCACCAGCAGGCCACCGCTGGTCTGCGGGTCGCACAGCAGGTGCTTCTGCTCGTCGCTCAGCGCGCCGATCTTGTGGCCGTAGCTGTCGAAGTTGCGCAAGGTGCCGCCTGGGATGCAGCCCTCGGCCAGGTAATGTTCGACGCTGGGCAGGCGCGGCACCGCAGCGAATTGCAGGCGCGCGGTGAGGCCGCTGCCTTCGGCGACTTCGACCAGGTGGCCGAGCAGGCCAAAGCCGGTGACGTCGGTCATCGCCTGCACGCCGTCGAGCTTGCCGAAGCGGCTTCCCGGTGTGTTGAGGGTGCACATCCAGTCGCGGGCCAGGCCCTGGTCCTGTTCGCGCAGCTTGGCCTTCTTCTCGGCGGTGGTGAGGATGCCGATGCCCAGCGGCTTGGTCAGGTACAGGCGGCAGCCGACGCTGGCGGTGTCATTGCGCTTGAGGTGGCGCTTGCTCACCACGCCGGTCACGGCCAGGCCGAAGATCGGTTCCGGGGCGTCGATGGAGTGGCCACCGGCCAGGGGGATGCCTGCCTCTGCGCAGACCGCTCGACCACCGCGGATCACTTCGCGGGCGACCTCCGGCGGCAATAGGTTGATCGGCCAGCCGAGGATGGCGATGGCCATCAGCGGGTCGCCGCCCATGGCGTAGATGTCGCTGATGGCGTTGGTGGCGGCGATGCGACCGAAGTCGTACGGGTCGTCGACGATGGGCATGAAGAAGTCGGTGGTCGAGACCACGCCGCGCTCGTCATCCAGGGCGTATACGGCAGCGTCGTCGCGCGAGGCGTTGCCGACCCAGAGGTTCGGGTCGAGGGCCTGCGTACCGCTCTCGGCGAGGATCACATCCAGGACCTTGGGAGAAATCTTGCAGCCGCAACCAGCGCCGTGGCTGTACTGTGTCAGACGAATCGGCTCGCTCATGTGCACCTCGACTTTTCGTGATGCGCGATTGTAGCAAAGCTGGCCTTTGTGCCTGCGACTCTTATACTTCCCGCGATGCGACACTGACCCAAGCCCCGCTATTGAACCGGAGAACCCCCCATGCTCAAACGCCCCCTGGCACTGTTTGCCGGTCTCGCGTTGTCCTGCTGCGCCGTGGTCGCCCAGGCCGCCGACGTCCTGCGCGTCAGCGCCATCCCCGATGAAGCACCGACCGAACTGCTGCGCAAGTTCAAGCCGCTGGGTGAATACCTCGAGCAGCAGTTGGGCATGAAGGTGCAGTTCGTGCCGGTCGCCGACTACCCAGCGGTGGTCGAGTCGCTGGCCAGCGATCGCCTGGACCTGGCCTGGCTGGGGGGCTTCACCTTCGTTCAGGTGCACCTGAAGGACTCGACCGCCACGCCATTGGTGCAGCGGGAGCAGGATGCCCAGTTCACCTCCAAGTTCATCACCGCCAACCCTGACGTGAAGAGCCTGGCCGACCTGAAGGGCAAGACTTTCGCCTTCGGCTCGATTTCGTCCACCTCCGGCAGCCTGATGCCGCGCTACTTCATGCTCAAGGAAGACAACATCAAGCCTGAGAGCTACTTCAGCCGCGTCGCCTATTCCGGTGCCCACGACGCCACCGTGGCCTGGGTGGCGGCGGGTAAGGTCGATGCAGGCGTACTCAACGCCAGCGTATGGCAGAAACTGGTCGATGCCGGCAAGGTCGATACCGACAAGGTCAAGGTATTCGCCACCACACCGACGTATTACGACTACAACTGGACCGTGCGCGGCAAAATGGACCCGGCGCTGAAAGAGAAGATCAAGCAGGCCTTCCTCGCCCTGGATCCGGCCAAGCCTGCGGACAAGGTGATCCTAGACCTGCAGGCCGCCAGCCGCTTCATCGAAACCAAGCCTGAGAACTACCAGGGTACCGAGCAGGCCGCGCGCGAGGCCGGCCTGCTGAAGTGAGCATTCGTCTGCACGAGGCCAGCCTGCGCCACGGCAAGGTACAGGCCCTGAATGCCGTCGACCTGTGTATCGACAAGGGGGAGCGGGTTGCGATCATCGGGCCCTCCGGGGCCGGCAAGTCCAGCCTGCTGCACCTGATGGCCACGGCCACCCGGCCCAGCGCCGGGCTGCTCGATGTGCTCGACGCGCAGCCGTGGGCGTTGTCGGCGCACGCGCGCCAGCGCCTGCGCGCGCGCATCGGCCTGGTGCACCAGGCGCCGCCGTTGCCGCCGCGCCAGCGAGTGGTGACGGCAGTGCTGGCCGGTCGGCTGGGGCAGTGGAGCACCTTGCGTGGCCTGCTCAACCTGGTGCATCCGGGCGATGTGCCGGGAGCCCGTCAGGTTCTGGCTGACCTGGGGCTGGCGGACAAGCTGTTCGTCCAGTGCGGGCAGTTGTCCGGGGGGCAGCTGCAGCGGGTCGGCATCGCCCGAGTGCTCTACCAGCGCCCGGAGGTGCTGTTGGCCGATGAGCCCGTTTCGGCTATGGACCCGGTCCTGGCCGATCACAGCCTGGCGCTGCTCAATCGGCATGCCCAGGCGCATGGCGTGACCCTGGTCGCCAGCCTGCATGCGGTGGAGCTGGCGCTGGCGCATTTCCCGCGGGTCATTGGTATCCGCGAAGGGCAGGTGGCCTTCGACTGCCCGGCTGAGGCGGTGAGCGAAAGCCTGCTTGAGGCGCTCTACGCCAATGAACAGCTGGCCTCGCCGGTCAGCGTGGGAGCGACCCTGACCGTGCAGATTCCGCGATGTTGAACGCCGCCGCCCGCGACCCCGCAGCGCTGCCCCGTTTGTTGCTGACGCTGTTGTGCCTGGCGCTGCTGTGGCCGGGGCTTTACGTGAGCGAGCTGAACCCCGGCGTGCTGCTGCAGGCGGAGAACCGTCAGCAGATGGCCAGTTTCGTCGGTGCTTTCTGGCCGCCGGCCCACGATGCGGCGTTTCTCGGCCTGCTTTGGGTTGCTACCTTGCAGACCTTGGCCGTGGCGACCGTCGGCATGGCCCTGGCCCTGTTGTTGGCGGTGCCGGCCAGCCTGCTGGCCAGCCGCGCCCTGTCGCTGCGTGCGGCATCCCAAGGCGTTCGCCCAGGCTCCTGGTCACGGGGTATGCGCCTGCCGGTGCGTGGCCTGCTGGTGTTCCTGCGCAGCGTACCGGAGATCGTCTGGGCGCTGCTGTTCGTCCGCGCCGTGGGCCTTGGGCCGACCGCCGGGGTGCTGGCCATCGCCATCACCTACAGCGGCATGCTCGGCAAGGTCTACGCGGAAATCTTCGAGTCGGTGGACCAGCGCCCGGTGCATGCCTTGCTGCAGGCCGGCAGCGGTCGTCTGTCCGCTTTCTGCTACGGCATCCTGCCCAACGCGGCGGCGGAAGTCGTGTCGTATACCGTTTACCGTTGGGAGTGCGCGGTACGCGCTTCGGTGGTGATGGGTTTCGTCGGGGCCGGAGGGCTGGGGCAGCAGATCGACCTGTCGATGCGCATGTTTGCCGGTGACCAGGTGGCGAGCATGTTGCTGGCGTTCCTGGCACTGGTGATGTTGGCCGACCTGCTCAGCCGCTTGCTGCGCGGGAGGCTTGCATGAGCCGGGCGATAAACTTGTTGGTGCTGCTGGGTATCGTGGTAGCGGTGTTGGCTTCATTCGCCTACCTGGAGCTGGACCTGCATGCCGTGATCGGCGATGGAGGGCTCGGGCAGATGGCCGAGTACGCTGGGCGCTTCCTGCAACCGGACCTGTCGCTCGAGCATCTGCGCGCCGTGGGTCATGGCGCGCTGGAAACCCTGGCGATGTCCGGGTTGGGTACCCTGCTGGCGATGCTGTTGGGCATGGTGCTGGCGTTGCCGGCCGCCGGGCGTTTTGGCTGGTCGTTGCAGGGCGCGTCGCGCCTGCTGCTCAACGCGCTGCGGGCGATTCCGGAACTGGTCTGGGCCGCGCTGACCGTGCTGGCCGCAGGCCTGGGGCCGAATGCCGGTACGCTGGCGCTGGCCCTGCACACTGCCGGGGTGCTGGGGCGGCTGTTCGCCGAGGCGCTGGAAAATGCACCGCCAGAGCCTGCGGCGGCGATCCGCTTGCAAGGTGGCAGCCAAGTGGTGGCGTTCTGTTTCGGCACGTTGCCCAATCTGTGGCCGCAACTGCTGGCGTACAGCCTCTATCGCTGGGAGAACAACATCCGCATGGCCAGCGTGCTGGGCTTCGTGGGGGCGGGCGGGCTGGGGCAGATGCTCTACGCGACCCTGAGCCTGTTCCAGGAGGCCCAGGCCAGTACGGTGATCATCGCCATGCTGGTGCTGGTGTTGCTGGTGGACGCCCTGAGCGATGTGTTGCGCCAACGTTTCGTGCGCGCCTGAGTGTATTTCGCGGCACCTGATCCCTGACTGTAGTCCTGCTCCGGGCCCACGCCAAGCCCTGTTCGTCAATCCGAAAAATAAACTTCACCTGAGCGTAAAAAGACTTTTTCCGGTCATGGTTTTTGCGGTATCAAGGAACCAGACAGCCGAACCCTGCAGCACAGGTGGCGTCATCCACGCCTTCCTTGCCAGGTGAGCTTCCCGCCCGTAACGACGCGGATACGGGGAGAACGGCAGTCACTCTGCGGCGCAGCCGTTCGCGCCGTGTGGCTTTCACATAAGGTGAACGAGTATGGATGACCAAGGACGCACCCCTTCCTCCAACCAGCCAATCCTGTATGTGCTCGATACCAACGTCCTGATTCACGACCCCAACGCCCTGCTCAACTTCGAGGAGCACCACGTCGCCATACCGATGACGGTGCTGGAGGAACTCGACAAGCTCAAGACCGGTAAACAGACCATCGCCGCCGAATGTCGCCAGGCCATCCGCTTGATCGACCAGACCCTCGGCGACGCCTCGCCCAGCGATGTCGAGCAGGGCGTGCCGATCCAGCGCGGCAAGAGCGGGCCCAAGGGCTTCCTGTCCATCCTCATGAGCACGCGCAACGAGCCCAACCGCCTGCTCCCCGAGAACCTCGCCGACAACATCATCATCAACCAGCTGCTGGACCTGCGCGCCAAGCGCAAGGACCTCGACGTGGTGCTGGTGACCAAGGACATCAACATGCGCCTGAAGGCGCGTGCCTGCGGGATCGCCGCCGAGGACTACAGCACCGACCAGTTGGTCGACGATGTGTCCTTGCTGTCCAAGGGCTACCACTCGGTCACAGGGTCGTTCTGGGACCGCGTGAGCAAGGTCGACACGCGTCAGGAGCGTGGCCGTACCTGGCATCGGGTGCAGTTGACGGACAACTTGCCCGCCGTGCACGTCAACGAGTTCATCATCGACGAACAGGGCTTCGTCGGCTGGATCAAGGGCATCCGCAACGACGAGCTGCTGCTGCTCGACCTGCACCAGGAACCGCTGCTGCACCAGGAAGCCTGGGGCCTCAAGCCACGGGACATCCACCAGAGCCTGGCGCTGTTCGCCTTGCTCGACCCGGATATCCACCTGGTCAACCTGACCGGCGCGGCGGGCTCAGGCAAGACCATCCTGGCGCTGGCCGCGGCCATCGAGCAGACCATGGTCAGCAAGCGCTACCGGCGCATCATCGCCACCCGTAGCGTGCAGGGGCTGGACCAGGAGATCGGCTTCCTGCCGGGCACCGAGGCGGAGAAGATGGAGCCTTGGCTGGGCGCGATCACCGACAACCTCGAAGCCTTGCACATGGATGACGAGAGCACCCACGGCAGTGTCGAGTACATCCTCGAGCGGGTGCCGCTGCAGTTCAAGTCGCTGAACTACATCCGTGGGCGCAGCTTCCAGCAGAGCCTGATCCTCATCGACGAGTGCCAGAACCTCACGCCACACCAGATCAAGACCATCATCACCCGTGCCGGGACCGGCTCGAAGGTGGTCTGCCTGGGCAACCTGGCGCAGATCGACACCCCTTACCTGTCGGCCACCAGTTCCGGGCTGACCTACCTCACCGAGCGCTTCAAGGACTTCCCCCACGGCGTTCATATCACCCTGCAGGGCGTGCCACGCTCGGTACTGGCCGAGTACGCCGAGTCGCACCTGTAACCTGTCGCCAGCAAGCCCGTCCCCACTTTTGGGGCGGGCTTGTCCTGCGATGCGCTGTTCTGCCCTCTGCTCAAAGCTGACCGGCGGGTTTACACTCTGTCATCCCTTCCCAGGAGCAGAGCAGTGCTGACTCATCTTGATTCCCAGGGGCGCGCCAACATGGTCGACGTCACTGAAAAGGCCGTGACCGCCCGCGAGGCGATTGCCGAGGCACGGGTGCGCATGTTGCCGGACACCCTGCGCATGATCGTCGATGGCCAACACCCCAAGGGCGACGTGTTCGCCGTGGCGCGCATCGCCGGCATCCAGGCGGCTAAGAAGACCAGCGACCTGATCCCGCTGTGCCATCCGCTGATGCTCACCGGCGTCAAGGTCGAGCTGGCCGCCGAGGGCGAGGACGTGGTGCACATTGTCGCCCGCTGCAAGCTGGCCGGGCAGACCGGCGTCGAAATGGAGGCGCTCACCGCCGCGAGCGTTGCCGCGCTGACGATCTACGACATGTGCAAGGCAGTGGACAAAGGCATGGTCATCGAGCAGGTGCGCCTGCTGGAGAAGACCGGTGGCAAGAGCGGGCACTACAAGGTGGAGGGGTGATGAAGGTCAAGGTCATGTATTTCGCCCGTTACCGTGAGTTGCTGGGCATCGACGCCGAGCGCCTGGAAGGCGACTTCAAGGTGCTGGACGACGTGCGCCAGGCCTTGGCGGGCAAGGGTGGACACTACGCGGTGCTGGCCGAGCAGAACCTGATGTGTGCCCGCAACGAAGAGCTGTGCCGGCTCGATGAGCCATTGGAAGAGGGTGACGAGATCGCGTTCTTCCCACCTGTGACCGGAGGTTGACCATGGCCGTGCGCGTTCAGGAGGCGGCCTTCGACCCGGGCGCCGAAGTCAACGCCATGCACGCCGCCAATGTCGGCGTGGGCGCTGTGGTCGGGTTTGTCGGCTATGTGCGCGACTTCAACGATGGCCGGGAGGTGGCGGGGATGTTCCTCGAGCACTATCCGGGCATGACCGAGAAGGCCCTGGCCAAGATCGTGGTCGAGGCCGAAGGGCGCTGGCCGCTGCTCAAGGTCGAGGTACTGCACCGAATCGGCGCCCTGGAACCGGGCGAGCCGATTGTCTTTGTCGGCGTGGCCAGCGCGCATCGGCAGGCGGCGTTCGATGCCTGCAACTTCATCATGGATTACCTGAAAACCCGAGCGCCGTTCTGGAAGAAGGAGAATACCCAGGAAGGGCCGCGCTGGGTGGAAGGCAAGCAGAGCGACCAGGATGCGGCGGGGCGCTGGTGATGCTCTATTCGCTGGCCGGGGCTGCGCCCCGGATCGCCGGCAAGCCGGCTCCCACAGGAGCGCGTATCTCTATGGGAGCCGGCTTGCCGGCGATAGGGCAGCGTAGCGGCCCCGATCCTGCCATTCAGTGATGCTTGCGCGGCACGGGCTTCAACAGCTCGTCCGGCGGCATCTCGCACTTGATCTTGCGCCCCAGCAACTCTTCGATCGCCGGCAACTGGTACGAATCGTCCTCGCCGGCAAAGCTGATCGACACGCCGCTGGTGCCGGCGCGACCGGTGCGGCCGATGCGGTGCACGTAGTCGTCCGGGTCTTCCGGCAGGGTGAAATTGATCACATGGCTGATGCCGTCGATGTGGATGCCTCGGCCGGCCACGTCGGTGGCCACCAGCACGGTGATGCGCCCTTCACGGAAGCTTTCCAGGGTGCGGATACGCTTGTGCTGCGGCACGTCGCCCGAGAGCTGGGCGGCGTTGATGCCGTCGCGCACCAGTTTTTCCTCGATGCGCCGCACCTCGTCCTTGCGGTTGGCGAAAACCATCACCCGTTCCCACTTGTTCTGCGTAACCAGGTTGTACAGCAGCTTGTACTTGTCGCTGCCGGCCACGGCGTAGACGTGCTGTTCGACGGTCTCGCTGGCGACGTTCTCCGGCTCGATCTCGACGATGGCCGGGTTGGTGGTCCACTGCTTGGCCAGGTTCATCACGTCGTCGGTGAAAGTGGCGGAGAACAGCAGGGTCTGGCGCTCGCTCTTGGGCGGAGTCTGGCGGATGATCTGGCGGACCTGGGGGATGAAGCCCATGTCGAGCATGCGGTCGGCCTCGTCCAGCACCATCACCTCGACCATGTCCAGGTGCACCTCGCCGCGCTGGTTGAAGTCCAGCAGGCGGCCCGGGGTGGCTACCAGGATGTCGCAATGGCGCGCTTCCAGTGACTTGAGCTGCTTGTCGAAGTCCATACCGCCGACAAAGCTCATCACGTTCAGGCCGGTGTACTTGGTCAGTGCCTGGGCATCCTTGGCGATCTGCACCACCAGCTCGCGGGTCGGGGCGATGATCAGCGCCCGCGGCTCGCCCATGTAGCGTTCCTTGGGCGGTGGGGTCTGCTGCAGCTGCGAGATGATCGAGATCAGGAACGCGGCGGTCTTGCCGGTGCCAGTCTGGGCCCGGCCGATAGCGTCCTGGCCGCGCAGGGTGTAACCCAGGACCTGGGCCTGGATCGGCGTGCAATAGGGGAAGCCGAGGTCGTGGATGGCATGCATCAGCTCATTGGAGAGCTTGAAATCGTGGAAACGCGTCTTGCCTTCCTGCGGCTCGACCACAAAGTCCTCGGGCTTCCACAGGCTGGCCTGGGGTTTGGGCTTGCGTTCGCGACGCGGCTTGTCCTTGGGCGGTTGCTCGGCACGCGGTTGGTCTGCGGGCTGCGGCTCGGCAGCGGTCTTTGCGGTGGCCTTGGGCTTGGCGTGCTGGCGTGTCGGGGCCTTGGCGGCAGCCGGTTGCGCGGCTGGCGCGGGCGGGATCGTGGCGACGGGCTCGGCGGCCTGTGGCGCGGTGTCTGCCTTGGCGAATATTTTCTTGAGTGCCTTGAGCACGGTCGTCTCGTCAACTGGTTAAGGAATGTACGCCGGGCAGTGTAAAGCAAGAATCGGGCGCGGCGTAGTGCAATACGGGCTGGGCTACAGAATCACTGCAACTGGCGGCTCAGCCAGTCGTGGATGTCCGTCAGTTCCTCGACCACCACTTCGTGCTCCATCGGGTATTCATGCCACTGGGCGGCCACACCCCAGGTATTGAGGTACTCGAACGCCGTGCGGCCCATCGAGGGGATCACCACCGGGTCGTGCACACCGTGCAGGCACAACGCCGGCGTGCGCTGCTGGCAGGCACTCAGTTGCTGCGCGTCGCTGAAGGTCGGCGCGTAGGTGGAGAGGGCGATGACCCCGCCCAACGCTTCCTGCCACTTTATATAGGCTGTGTGCAGCACCACCGCACCACCCTGGGAAAACCCGGCGAGGAAGATGCGCGACAAGTTGATGCCCTTGGCCTGTTCGGCCTTGATCAGGGCGATCACCTGGTCGGCCGACTCTTCCAGTTGCGCTTCGTCGATTGCTCGCGCTGGGGTCATGGCCTTGATGTCGTACCAGCTGGGCATCTGGTAGCCGCCGTTGATGGTTACCGGGCGCGTCGGCGCCTGGGGCATGATGAAGCGGGTGCTGAGCAGGCGTTCCTGCATGAATTCCGCTACCGGTAGGAAGTCGTAACGGTCGGCTCCCAGGCCGTGCAACCAGATCACACAGGCGTCGGCGGTTTTCTGCGGTTCGAGAATCAGCGGTTGGGTCATGACTGCTCCGAAAGAGTGCTGGCGTACTGATGTAGTGCGTAAAAAGAAGGCATTGGCGGTTAATGCCAAAAAAAGATGTCGCAACTCTACAACTTTTCCTACTTGACTACCGCTTTATCGCTTAAGCCGTGGACTGTGGTACGCCCTTTGCTATGTCCTTGTCATGCGAAGAGGTGGGCCGGTCCCGGTAACACCCCTCGTGTGGATCGAAGGCTGTCATAGAACAGCCCATTGCGCCAATTGACCCAAAAACAAGCCAACAAGGGGTCGGATGCGCCTCATAAGGGTGCGGTGCAATTCCGGCTCATACAACAAGAGCGATTTGGAGGTTGTTGATGAAGATGTTGAAAACCACCCTGGCAGTCCTGACCGCCGCCGCCGCGCTGGGCGCCACCAGCTTCGCCCAGGCCGGCGCCACCCTCGACGCGGTGAAGAAGAAGGGCTTCATCCAGTGTGGCGTGAGCGATGGTCTTCCCGGCTTCTCCGTGCCTGACGCACAGGGCAAGATCGTCGGCATCGACGCCGATGTGTGCCGCGCCGTGGCTGCCGCCGTGTTCGGCGATGCGACCAAGGTCAAGTTCAGCCAGCTCAACGCCAAGGAGCGCTTCACCGCGCTGCAGTCCGGCGAAGTCGACGTGCTGTCGCGCAACACCACCTGGACCAGCTCGCGTGATGCCGGCATGGGCCTGGTGTTCGCCGGCGTCACCTATTATGACGGCGTCGGTTTCCTCGCCAACAAGAAGCTCGGTGTCTCCAGCGCCAAGGAGCTCGACGGCGCCACCATCTGCATCCAGGCCGGTACCACCACCGAACTGAACGTCTCCGACTATTTCCGCGCCAACAACCTCAAGTACACCCCGATCACCTTCGACACCTCCGACGAGAGCGCCAAGTCGCTGGAGTCCGGCCGTTGCGACGTGCTGACCTCGGACAAGTCGCAGCTGTTCGCCCAGCGCTCCAAGCTGGCCGCGCCGACCGAGTACGTGGTGCTGCCGGAAACCATCTCCAAGGAGCCCCTGGGCCCGGTCGTGCGCAAGGGCGACGAGGAATGGTTCAGCATCGTCAAGTGGACCCTGTTCGCCATGCTCAACGCGGAAGAAGCAGGGGTCACTTCGAAGAACGTCGAGGCCGAGGCCAAGTCCACCAAGAACCCTGACGTCGCCCGCCTGCTGGGCGCCGATGGCGAGTACGGCAAGGACCTCAAGCTGCCCAAGGACTGGGTAGTGCAGATCGTCAAGCAAGTCGGCAACTATGGCGAAGTGTTCGAGAAGAACCTGGGCCAGAGCACCGACCTGAAGATCGACCGTGGCATGAATGCCCTGTGGAACAACGGCGGCATCCAGTACGCGCCACCTGTGCGCTGATGGCTGCACCCCGCGGCGGCATCCTGCCGCCGCGGGTCGTTCGAATCCCTTCTTTTCGGGGCACTTCATGCAAAATCAAATCGGCGCACGGAAAGGGTTTTCCCTTAGTGATCCACGTGTGCGCGCGTGGCTGTTCCAGATCCTCACCGTGGTCTTCGTGGTGGGCCTGGGCTGGTACCTGTTCCATAACACCCAGACCAACCTGCAGCACCGGGGCATCACCTCGGGCTTCGACTTCCTCGAGCGCAGTGCCGGCTTCGGCATCGCCCAGCACCTGATCCCCTACGTGGAATCGGACAGCTACGCCCGGGTGTTCGTCATCGGCCTGCTCAACACCCTGCTGGTGACCTTCATCGGCATCATCCTGGCTACCTTGCTGGGCTTCATCATCGGCGTGGCGCGGCTGTCGCCGAACTGGATGATCAGCAAGCTGGCGACGGTGTACGTGGAGACCTTCCGCAACATCCCACCGCTGTTGCAGATCCTGTTCTGGTACTTCGCCGTGTTCCTGACCCTGCCGGGGCCGCGGGGCAGCATCAATATCGACGGCACCTTCTTCATCAGCAACCGTGGCCTGAACATGCCTGGCGCCGCCATGGCCGAGGGCTTCTGGCCGTTCATGATCGCGCTGGTGCTGGCGATCGTCGCCATCGTGTTGATGGTGCGCCTGGCCAACAAGCGCTTCGATGAAACCGGCCAGCCGTTCCACAAGTTCTGGGTGGGCCTGCTGCTGCTGATCGGCATCCCCGGTGTGTGCGCGTTGCTGTTCGGCAGCCCGGTGCACTGGGAAGTGCCGCAGCTCAAGGGCTTCAACTTCGTCGGCGGTTGGGTGCTGATCCCCGAGCTGCTGGCGCTGACCCTGGCGCTGACCATCTACACCGCAGCGTTCATCGCCGAGATCGTGCGCTCGGGTATCCGTTCGGTCAGCCACGGTCAGACCGAGGCGGCCCGTTCGCTGGGCCTGCGCGAAGGCCCGACGCTGCGGAAGGTGATCATCCCCCAGGCGTTGCGGGTGATCATCCCGCCGCTGACCAGCCAGTACCTGAACCTGGCGAAGAACTCGTCGCTGGCTGCCGGCATCGGCTACCCGGAGATGGTCTCGCTGTTCGCCGGTACCGTGCTCAACCAGACCGGCCAGGCCATCGAGGTGATCGCCATCACCATGAGCGTCTATCTCGCCATCAGCATCAGCATTTCGCTGTTGATGAACTGGTACAACAAGCGCATTGCGCTGATCGAACGGTGAGGGTCCTTCCGTGACAGCCCATGTTTTCAAACCCGACATGCCGCCACCGGTGAAGACCGTTGGCGTGCTCGCCTGGATGCGGGCCAACCTGTTCTCCAGCTGGCTCAACACATTGCTGACGCTGTTCGCGCTGTACCTGGTGTGGCTGATCGTGCCGCCGCTGGTGCAGTGGGCGTTCATCGACGCCAACTGGGTTGGCACCACCCGCGCCGACTGCACCAAGGAGGGCGCCTGCTGGGTGTTCATCCAGCAGCGCTTCGGCCAGTTCATGTACGGCTATTACCCGACGGAACTGCGCTGGCGCGTCGACCTGACCGTGTGGCTCGCCGTGCTCGGCGCGGCCCCGTTGTTCATCAAGCGCTTCCCGCGCAAGGCTGTGTATGGCCTGGGCTTCCTGGTGGTGTACCCGATCCTGGCCTACTTCCTGCTGCACGGTGGCGCGCTAGGGCTGGACACCGTGCCCACCAGCCAATGGGGCGGCCTGATGTTGACCCTGGTGATCGCCACGGTCGGCATTGTCGGCGCGTTGCCACTGGGCATCCTGCTGGCGCTGGGGCGGCGCTCGAACATGCCGGCGGTGAAGGTGGTCTGCGTGACCTTCATCGAGTTCTGGCGCGGCGTGCCACTGATCACCGTACTGTTCATGTCCTCGGTGATGCTGCCGCTGTTCCTGCCCGAAGGCATGAGCTTCGACAAGCTGCTGCGGGCGATGATCGGCGTGATCCTGTTCCAGTCGGCGTACATCGCCGAGGTGGTGCGCGGCGGCCTGCAGGCCATCCCCAAGGGCCAGTACGAAGCCGCCGCGGCCATGGGCCTGGGCTACTGGCGGGCGATGGGCCTGGTGATCCTGCCCCAGGCGCTCAAGCTGGTGATCCCTGGCATCGTCAACACCTTCATTGCCCTGTTCAAGGACACCAGCCTGGTGATCATCATCGGCCTGTTCGACCTGCTCAACAGCGTCAAGCAGGCCGCAGCCGACCCGGCCTGGCTGGGCATGGCGACCGAGGGCTATGTGTTCGCCGCCCTGGTGTTCTGGATTTTCTGTTTCGGTATGTCCCGCTACTCCATGCATCTGGAGCGCAAGCTGGACACTGGCCACAAGCGTTAGGAGTTTCGAAATGAGTGAAGCGATCAAGCAGCCTGCCGGCCCCGAAGGCATCATCCAGATGCAGGGCGTGAACAAGTGGTACGGCCAGTTCCATGTGCTCAAGGACATCAACCTGAACGTGCGCCAGGGCGAGCGTATCGTGCTGTGCGGGCCGTCGGGCTCGGGCAAGTCGACCACCATCCGCTGCCTTAACCGGCTGGAAGAGCACCAGCAGGGGCGTATTGTCGTCGACGGCGTCGAGCTGACCAACGACCTCAAGCAGATCGAGGCGATCCGCCGCGAGGTGGGCATGGTGTTCCAGCACTTCAACCTGTTCCCGCACCTGACCATCCTCGAGAACTGCACCCTGGCGCCTATGTGGGTGCGCAAGCTGCCGCGGCGCAAAGCAGAGGAAATCGCCATGCACTTCCTCGAGCGCGTGCGCATTCCGGAGCAGGCGCACAAGTACCCCGGGCAGTTGTCCGGCGGTCAGCAGCAGCGGGTGGCGATTGCCCGGGCGCTGTGCATGAAGCCGAAGATCATGCTGTTCGACGAACCGACTTCGGCGCTGGACCCGGAGATGGTCAAGGAGGTGCTCGACACCATGGTCAGCCTGGCCGAGGATGGCATGACCATGCTCTGCGTGACCCACGAGATGGGCTTTGCCCGCACTGTGGCGAACCGGGTGATCTTCATGGACAAGGGGGAGATCGTCGAGCAGGCGGCGCCGGACGACTTCTTCGACCGGCCGCGCAGTGATCGAACCAGGCTGTTCCTGAGCCAGATCCTGCATTGATGTACCCGGGGCCGCTTCGCGGCCCTTTCGCCGCGGTTCGTCGCCACGACAAGCCGGCTCCCACTCTGACCGCGCGGCCCTCAATTCAAGCGCCGTCCCTGTGGGAGCTGAAACGACACAGGGCAGTTGCTCCCACATCAATCAGGCCTATAGCAACTTTGGGAGCCGGCTTGTCGTGGCGACGTGACGCGGTAAAGGGGCCGCTGAGCGGCCCCACACCTGTAGCCTTACTTCTCTTCCTTGGCGGCCACCGGCGCTGGTGGCGGCCGCAGGCCCACCTCGGCGATCAGCTTGATCTGCTGACCATTGCGCATCACTTCGATGCTGATCTTGTCGGTCGGCTTGATCCGCGCCACCTGGTTCATCGACTTGCGCCCGTCACCGGCGGGCTCGCCGTTGATACTCATGATCACATCGCCCAGTTGCAGCCCCGCACGTGCCGCCGGCCCGTCGCGGAAAATACCGGCGACCACGATTCCCGGGCGCCCCTGCATGCCAAACGATTCGGCCAGTTCCTGGCTCAGCGGCTGTACTTCGATGCCCAGCCAGCCACGGATCACCTGGCCATGCTCGATAATCGACTTCATCACCTCCAATGCCAGCTTGACCGGGATGGCGAAGCCGATACCTTGCGAACCACCGGACTTGGAGAAGATCGCGGTATTGATGCCCACCAGGTTGCCGTTGGCATCCACCAGCGCACCGCCGGAGTTGCCCGGGTTGATCGCCGCGTCGGTCTGGATGAAGTCTTCGTAGTTGTTGAGGCCCAGCTGGTTGCGGCCGGTGGCGCTGATGATGCCCATGGTCACGGTCTGACCGACACCAAAGGGGTTGCCGATGGCCAGGGTCACGTCACCGATATGGATGCTGTCGGAGCGGCCGATGGTGATCGCCGGCAGGCTCTTGAGGTCGATCTTCAGTACTGCCAGGTCGGTTTCCGGGTCGCTGCCGATCACCCGGGCGAGGGTCTCGCGGCCATCCTTGAGGGCCACGACGATCTGGTCGGCGCCGCTGGTGACGTGGTTGTTGGTCAGCAGGTAGCCTTCCGGGCTCATGATTACCGCCGAGCCGAGGCTCGACTCCCAACGCCGCTGCTTGGGCAGGTTGTCGCCGAAGAAGCGGCGGAACTGCGGGTCCTCGAACAGCGGGTGCGCGCTCTTGTTCACCACCTTGGTGGTATAGAGATTGACCACTGCGGGCGCGGCCAGGGTCACGGCATCGGCATAGGAGACCGGCCCCTGCATGAGCTTGGTGGTTTGTGGGGCTTGTTGCAGGTTGACGTCCTGGCTGGGCAGGCCGACCCATTCGGGGAAGCGCTGGATGACCAGCATGGCGATCAGCACACCGGTGAGCAGGGGCCAGCCGAAGTAACGCAGAGCCTTGAGCATGAATCGATCCTGGGAGTGGGACGGGGGCCGTGTCTATGGGCCCGGGGCGCGAGCGGGCGCGATCATACACCTGAAGATACCGAACGGCGATGGCCGGACACCCCGAGCGCCTGCCGGCGGTTTCCCCCACGCCGGCGACGGCCCATAATGGCGGCCATTATAGGGCCTGACGCCCGTCGCAATGCCGAATTCGAGGAGATTTTTCATGGCCGTCGCCCTCAATATCCTGGTCGAGGAAGCCGAGCGCTACCTGGCCAGCGCCAGGATCCAGGATTACTGCCCCAACGGCCTGCAGGTCGAAGGCCGTCCCCAGGTCAGCCGCATCGTCAGCGGCGTGACCGCCAGCCAGGCGCTGCTGGACGCCGCGGTCGAGGCCGAGGCCGACCTGGTGCTGGTGCACCATGGCTATTTCTGGAAGGGCGAAAACCCCTGCATCACTGGTATCAAGCAGCGACGCTTGAAGACCCTGCTCAAGCACGACATCAGCCTGCTGGCCTTCCACCTGCCGCTGGACGTGCACCCGGAGGTGGGCAACAACGTGCAGCTGGCGCGCCAGCTGGACATCACCGTCGAAGGCCCGTTGGACCCCGACAATCCCAAGGTGGTCGGCCTGGTCGGTTCGCTGGCCGAGCCGGTATCGGCGCGGGATTTCGCCCGCCGCGTGCAGGAGGCACTGGGGCGTGAGCCGCTGCTCATCGAGGGTGAGCAGACGATCCGCCGGGTCGGCTGGTGCACCGGGGGCGGGCAGGGCTACATCGACACCGCCATCGCCGCCGGAGTCGACCTGTTCCTCAGTGGCGAGGCGTCGGAGCAGACCTTCCACAGTGCCCGCGAGAACGGCATCAGCTTCATCGCCGCCGGTCACCACGCAACAGAGCGCTATGGCGTGCAGGCGCTGGGCGATTACCTGGCGCGTCGCTTTGCCCTGGAGCACCTGTTCATCGATTGCCCGAATCCGATCTGACGGCCTCATCGCGGGCTTGCCCCGCGATGCTTTTTTGCCCAAACCCCCAGTCATATCATTAGACCTTTTCGATCTAGCCACCCGCCTAAATAGAATCAGGTGCTGTGATAAAGTGGCTCGCTCGAACACGGCCCGCAGGCCGTCCATAAGATCGTTTTTCGTGAGTAGCCATGGTCGACAATCTGACGCACTTGAAACAGCTGGAGGCGGAGAGCATCCACATCATCCGCGAGGTGGCCGCCGAGTTCGACAACCCGGTGATGCTGTATTCGATCGGCAAGGATTCCGCGGTCATGCTGCACCTGGCGCGCAAGGCGTTCTTCCCGGGCAAGCTGCCGTTCCCGGTGATGCACGTCGACACCCAGTGGAAGTTCCAGGAGATGTACCGTTTCCGCGACAAGATGGTCGAAGAGATGGGCCTGGAGCTGATCACCCACGTCAACCCCGAGGGTGTGGCGCAGGGCATCAACCCGTTCACCCATGGCAGCTCCAAGCATACCGACATCATGAAGACCCAGGGCCTGAAGCAGGCGCTGGACAAGCATGGCTTCGATGCCGCCTTCGGTGGCGCGCGCCGCGACGAAGAGAAGTCCCGCGCCAAGGAGCGCGTCTACTCGTTCCGTGACAGCAAGCACCGCTGGGACCCGAAGAACCAGCGCCCGGAGCTGTGGAACATCTACAACGGCAAGGTCAACAAGGGCGAGTCGATCCGCGTGTTCCCGCTGTCGAACTGGACCGAGCTGGACATCTGGCAGTACATCTACCTCGAAGGCATCCCGATCGTGCCGCTGTACTTCGCCGCCGAGCGTGAAGTAATCGAGAAGAACGGCACCCTGATCATGATCGACGACGAGCGCATCCTCGAGCACCTGAGCGACGAGGAGAAGGCGCGCATCGTCAAGAAGAAAGTGCGTTTCCGTACCCTGGGCTGCTACCCGCTGACGGGGGCGGTCGAGTCCGAAGCCGAGACCCTGACGGACATCATCCAGGAAATGCTCCTGACCCGGACGTCCGAACGCCAGGGCCGTGTCATCGACCACGATGGCGCCGGCTCCATGGAAGACAAAAAACGCCAAGGCTACTTCTAATTTCAGGGTTCCAGCATGTCGCACCAATCTGATCTGATCAGCGAGGACATCCTCGCCTACCTGGCCCAGCACGAGCGCAAAGAGCTGTTGCGCTTCCTCACCTGCGGCAACGTGGACGACGGCAAGAGCACCCTGATCGGGCGCCTGCTGCACGATTCGAAGATGATCTACGAGGACCACCTCGAGGCCATCACCCGTGACTCGAAGAAGTCCGGCACCACCGGCGAGGAAGTCGACCTGGCACTGCTGGTCGACGGCCTGCAGGCCGAGCGCGAGCAGGGCATCACCATCGATGTCGCCTACCGCTACTTCTCCACCGCCAAGCGCAAGTTCATCATCGCCGACACCCCGGGGCACGAGCAGTACACCCGCAACATGGCCACCGGTGCCTCGACCTGCGACCTGGCGATCATTCTGGTCGACGCCCGCTACGGCGTGCAGACCCAGACCCGCCGGCACAGCTACATCGCATCGCTGCTGGGCATCAAGCACATCGTCATCGCGGTCAACAAGATGGACCTCAAGGGCTTCGATGAGCAGGTCTTCGAGTCGATCAAGGCCGACTACCTGAAGTTCGCCGAGGGCATCGACCTCAAGCCGAGCAGCCTGCACTTCGTGCCAATGTCGGCGCTCAAGGGCGACAACGTGGTCAACCGCAGCGAGCGTTCGCCGTGGTACACGGGCCCGGCGTTGATGGAGATCCTCGAGACGGTCGAGATCGCCGCCGACCGCAATGTCACCGACCTGCGTTTCCCGGTGCAGTACGTCAACCGCCCGAACCTCAACTTCCGCGGTTTTGCCGGCACCATCGCCGGTGGCGTGGTGCACAAGGGCGATGAGATCGTCGTGCTGCCGTCGGGCAAGAGCAGCCGGGTCAAGTCCATCGTCACCTATGAAGGTGAACTGGAGAACGCCGGGCCTGGCCAGGCGGTGACCCTTACCATGGAAGACGAGATCGACATCTCCCGTGGCGACTTGCTGGTGCATGCCGACAATGTTCCAACGGTGGCCGACCAGTTCGACGCCATGCTGGTGTGGATGGCCGAGGAGCCAATGCTCCCGGGCAAGAAGTACGATATCAAGCGCGCCACCAGCTATGTGCCGGGTTCGATCGCCAGCATCACCCACAAGGTCGATGTGAACACCCTGGAGCAGGGCGCGGCCAGCGCGCTGCAACTCAACGAGATCGGCCGGGTCAAGGTCGCCCTGGACAGCGCCATCGCCCTGGACGGTTACGAGAGCAACCGCATCACCGGCGCATTCATCGTCATTGACCGCCTGACCAACGGCACCGTCGGTGCCGGCATGATCATTGCCCCGCCGGTTCTGCCGCACGGTGGCACTGGCCAACACGGCAAGTTGGCTCATGTGTCCACCGAAGAGCGCGCCCTGCGTTTCGGCCAGCAACCGGCCACCGTACTGTTCAGCGGCCTGTCGGGCGCCGGCAAGAGCACCCTGGCCTACGCCGTGGAGCGCAAGCTGTTCGACATGGGCCGTGCAGTCTACGTGCTCGACGGCCAGAACCTGCGTCACGACCTGAACAAGGGCCTGCCGCAGGACCGCGCCGGGCGCACCGAGAACTGGCGCCGCGCCGCCCATGTGGCGCGCCAGTTCAACGAAGCCGGTCTGCTGACACTGGCCGCGTTCGTCGCGCCGGACGCCGAAGGCCGCGAGCAGGCGAGGGCGCTGATCGGCAAGGAGCGCCTGGTGACCGTGTACGTCCAGGCTTCGCCGCTGGTGTGTCGCGAGCGTGACCCGCAGGGCCTGTATGCCGCCGGTGGCGACAACATCCCGGGCGAGAGCTTCCCGTTCGATGTGCCGCTGGATGCGGATCTGGTGATCGACACCCAGTCGGTCAGCGTCGATGAAGGCGTGAAGCTGGTGCTGGATGTGCTGCGTCAGCGTGGGGCGATCTGATTGATGGCCTGATGTGAAAAACCCCGCTTCGGCGGGGTTTTTCATTTAGGGCTGCTTTGCAGCCCATCGCTGGCAAGCCAGCTCCCACAGGATGGCGCAGGGTTTCAGGTCAGCGCGGTCGGTGTGGGAGCCGGCTTGTCGTGGCGACGAACCGCGGCGATGGGCCGCAGGGCGGCCCTAGATATGCGTTTCGGAAACGGGAATCACCCGTCGCTCTTTCACCGCCTTGTACGAAAAGCTCGAATAGATCTCCTTCACCCCCGGCAACCGCTGCAGCACCTCGCGGGTGAATTCGCCAAACGATTCCAGGTCCCGCGCCAGGATCTCCAGCAAAAAATCATAGCGTCCGGAGATATTGTGGCAGGCGACGATCTCGGGGATCTCCATCAGCCGTTTCTCGAACGCCAGGGCCATTTCCTTGGTGTGCGAGTCCATCATGATGCTGACGAACGCGGTCACCCCGAAGCCCAGCGACTTGGGCGAAAGCATGGCCTGGTAGCCGGTGATGTAGCCGTTGTCCTCGAGCAACTTGACCCGCCGCCAGCAGGGCGAGGTGGTCAGGGCGACCTGGTCGGCGAGTTCGGAAACGGTCAGGCGGGCGTTGTCCTGCAGGGCAGCGAGCAGGGCGCGGTCGGTACGGTCGAGCGCTGAAGGCATATCTTGCCCTCCATCTTCAATTTTTGTTGTTTTTCTTTCAAAACATGCCCGATTGCGTGGGCAAGTTTGGAAAAAGCGCGGCAGCTTGGTGGCATAAGCTTATAACAAACCACAAGAGACTGTTGCCATGCGCGACTCCAACAACAACACCGGTTTCTCCACGCGGGCCATCCACCATGGCTATGACCCGCTGTCCCACGGCGGCGCCCTGGTGCCGCCGGTCTACCAGACCGCCACCTACGCTTTCCCGACTGTCGAGTACGGTGCCGCCTGCTTCGCCGGCGAAGAGCCGGGGCACTTCTACAGCCGTATTTCCAACCCGACGCTGGCCCTGCTGGAGCAACGCATGGCGTCGCTCGAAGGCGGCGAGGCCGGGCTGGCGCTGGCCTCCGGGATGGGCGCCATCACCGCCACGCTATGGACCCTGCTACGCCCGGGTGACGAGCTGATCGTCGGCAGCACCCTGTATGGCTGCACCTTCGCCTACTTGCACCACGGCATCGGCGAGTTTGGCGTGAAGATCCGCCATGTCGACCTCAACGATATCCCGGCACTCAAGGCCGCGATCACCGCCAAGACGCGGATGATCTACTTCGAGTCGCCGGCCAACCCCAACATGCAGCTGGTGGATATCGCCGCGGTGGTCGAGGCTGCACAGGGCCATGACCTGAGCATCGTGGTCGACAACACCTACTGCACACCCTACCTGCAGCGCCCGCTGGAACTGGGCGTCGACCTGGTGGTGCATTCGGCCACCAAGTACCTGTCCGGGCATGGCGACATCACCGCCGGCCTGGTGGTGGGGCGCAAGGCGCTGATCGACCGCATCCGCCTGGAGGGGCTCAAGGACATGACTGGCGCCGTGCTCTCGCCCCACGACGCCTCGCTGTTGATGCGCGGCATCAAGACCCTGGCCCTGCGCATGGACCGTCACTGCGCCAATGCCCAGCAGGTGGCCGAGTTCCTGGCGCAGCAGCCGCAGGTCGAGTTGCTGCATTACCCAGGCTTGCCATCCTTCCCGCAGTACGCGCTGGCCCAGCGGCAGATGCGCCTGCCGGGCGGGATGATTGCCTTCGAGCTGAAGGGCGGGATCGAAGCCGGGCGCCGTTTCATGAACGCCCTGCAGCTGTTCAGCCGCGCGGTGAGCCTGGGCGATGCCGAGTCGTTGGCCCAGCACCCAGCGAGCATGACCCATTCCAGCTATACCCAACAGCAGCGTGCCGAGCATGGCATCTCGGAAGGGCTGGTGCGCTTGTCGGTGGGGCTGGAAGACATCGATGACCTGCTTGCCGACATTGCCCAGGCCCTGAAGGCCTGTGCCTGAACCGCCACGGACGAGGCCTGCGCGATGGTAGCGATGATGAACCCGAACGAGCCGTTGACGGCCCTTGATGCCGCCCTGGACAGCGACCCAGCGGAAACCGCCGAGTGGTGCGAGGCGCTGGCCTCGACCCTGGCCCACTGCGGCCCGACGCGGGCCCGCTACCTGCTGCAGCGCCTGCAGGCCCATGCCCTCGAGCTGGGCCTGGAGCGCGAGGCCCAGGCCTTCTCGGCCTACCGCAACACCGTGCCGGTGGAACAGCAGGGTGCTTATCCCGGCGATCTCGAGCTGGACGAGCGTATTACCGGCATCCTGCGCTGGAACGCCCTGGCCATGGTGGTACGGGCCAATCATGCCTATGGCGAGCTGGGCGGGCATATCGCCAGCTACGCCTCGGCGGCGGAAATCTTCGAGGTCGGCTTCCAGTATTTCTTTCGCGGCGAGGGCGGTGGCGTGCAACGCAGCGGCGACCTGGTGTTCTTCCAGCCGCACTCGGCGCCGGGTGTCTATGCCCGCGCATTTCTTGAAGGGCGCCTGAGCGAGGAACAGCTGGCCAACTACCGCCAGGAGGTCGCCGGCAACGGGTTGTGCTCCTATCCGCACCCTTGGCTGATGCCGCACTTCTGGCAGTTCCCCACCGGTTCGATGGGCATTGGCCCGCTCAGTGCGATCTATCAGGCGCGCTTCATGCGTTACCTGCAACATCGCGGGTTGCTCGACACCTCTGGCCGGCATGTCTGGGGTGTGTTCGGCGATGGCGAGATGGACGAGCCGGAGTCGACTGCCGGCCTGACCCTGGCTGCCCGTGAAGGCCTGGACAACCTGACCTTCATCGTCAACTGCAACCTGCAGCGCCTGGACGGCCCGGTACGCGGCAATGGCCAGATCATCCAGGAACTCGAAGCGTTGTTCAGCGGCGCCGGCTGGAGCGTGATCAAGGTGCTGTGGGGCTCGGAGTGGGACGCACTGTTCGCCCGCGATCATGAACATGCGCTGCTGCGTCAGTTGGCGGCGACACCCGACGGGCAGTTCCAGACCCTCGGTGCCAAGGACGGCAGCTACAACCTCGAACACTTCTTCAAGCAGAACCCGGCTTTGCAGCGCCTGGTGGCGCATATGAGCGCCGAAGAGATCAACGCCCTCAAGCGCGGTGGTCATGATTTTCGCAAGCTGCATGCCGCCTATGCCGCCGCCAGGGCGTGCAAGGGCCGGCCGACGGTGATCCTGGCCAAGACCAAGAAAGGCTATGGCATGAGCAGTGCCGGCGAGTCGCGGATGACCGCGCACCAGGCCAAGAAACTCGATGTGCAGGCGCTGCTGGCCTTCCGCGATCGTTTCCATTTGCCGTTGTCGGATGAGGCGGTGGAGCAACTGCGTTTCTATCGCCCGGCCGAGGACAGTCCAGAGATGGTCTATCTGCGCCAGCGCCGCCAGGCACTGGGTGGGCCGTTGCCGCTGCGCCGCAACGACTGCGCCACCTTGCCCGTGCCGGAACTGGAGGCGTTCGGCGGTTTCGCCCTGCACGCCGAGGGCAAGGAGATGTCCACCACCATGGCCGCCGTGCGCTTGCTGGGCAACTGGCTGAAGGCGCCTGGGTTGGGGCCGCGGGTGGTGCCGATCGTCGCCGACGAGGCGCGCACCTTCGGCATGGCCAGCCTGTTCCGCCAGATCGGCATCTATTCGCCCCACGGGCAACGCTACGAACCGGAGGACGCGGGCTCGCTGCTGGTCTACAAGGAGGCGCGGGATGGCCAACTGCTGGAGGAGGGCATCACCGAGGCCGGGGCGATCTCCTCATGGGTCGCGGCAGCCACCGCCTACGCGGTGCATGGCGAGCCGATGCTGCCGGTGTACATCTATTACTCGATGTTCGGCTTCCAGCGGGTCGGCGACCTGATCTGGGCCGCCGCCGACCAGCGCGCCCGAGGCCTGTTGCTGGGTGCTACCGCGGGGCGCACCACGCTGGGTGGCGAGGGGCTTCAGCACCAGGACGGATCGAGCCTGGTCATGGCCGCGACGGTGCCCAACTGCCGGGCCTGGGACCCATGCTTTGCCGGCGAGCTGGCGGTGATCCTCGACCATGCCGCGCGACGCATGCTTGTGGAGCAGCAGGACGAGTTCCACTATGTGGCGGTGATGAATGAAAACTACCCGCAACCGTCGTTGCCCGAAGACATGCACGACGATGTACTGCGGGGCATGTACCGGTTTGCCCGGCATTCCTCGGCCGCTCCCCGTGGCCAGGTGCGCTTGTTGGGTTCGGGCACCATCCTGCGCGAGGTGATCGCTGCCGGTGAGTTGCTGGCCAATGACTGGCAGGTCGACAGCGAGGTGTTCAGCGTCACCAGCTTCAGCGAACTGGCGCGTGGGGCCAGGGATGCGCAACGCCTGGCAATAGCCGGGGAGCAGGTGGATTGCCATGTGCGTCGTTGCCTGTCCGGCGACGCCCCGGTGATCGCGGCCAGCGACTATGTGCGTGCCTGGCCGCAGTTGATCGCCGAGTATGTGCAGGCGCCCTATACCACCCTGGGCACCGATGGTTTCGGGCGCAGCGATACCCGCCAGCAGTTGCGACGGTTTTTCGAGGTGGACCGGTATGCCGTAGTGCTGGCAGCGTTGTACGGGCTGGTATGTCAGGGCGTGATGCCGTCGGATGTGCTGGGGCAGGCGCGGGCGCTTTATGGCATCGGCGAGGAGGGGGCGGCCTGGTATCGCTGACGAGGTCTGGGCCGGCTTAATCGCGGGGCAAGCCCGCTCCCACGCAGATCCCGTTTGCGACTTCCCACAAAAAAGGCCTCTTGCGAGGCCTTTTTCATGTCATCGATTCAGCGCTTGAGCCCGTAGCTCTCATCGAGCATGCCCGGCGAGTTCGGCGACTTCGGTGCGTAGTCGCGTGGTACTTCGGCGGTATCCTTCGGCGGCGTCAGGCGATCACGCGGGCCTTGCGCGGCTTCGGAGTGCAGCGCGGCCAGCAGGCGTTGGCGGGTCAGCTCGTCCAGGGCCAGGCGGTTGGCGCCCTCGGCCAGGTGATCCTGCACGTCCTGGTAGCTCTGGGTCAGTTTCTTGACCAGCGATGCAGTGCTGTTGAAGTGGGTCACCACTTCGTTCTGGTAATTGTCGAAGCGCTGCTGGATGTCATCCAGCTGGCGTTGGGTATTGCTCGGTGCCGCGTTGGGCAGCAGGCGGGCCAGCGCGAAACCGACGACGACACCGACAACCAGGGCCAGGGTCGGCAGCAACCAAACAAGGAGCGAGTGTTCCACGAGTCCTTCCTCTATAAACGGCTTTGCTTTACGTTAACGGCTCAGACCTGCGCTGTATACCGCGAGCGATCGCAAATCAGAACAGAATTCCTTTGCTAGACGAGTCGACCCTTCACGAGGTCACGGAGTAGTACCTTGCTTATCCGCGAAACCCCCTTGTTCATCGATGGCCCGATCGGCCAGCTTGAGGCGTTGTACCTGGACGTGGCCGATGCCCGTGGCGCGGTGCTGATCTGCCACCCCAACCCGGTCCAGGGCGGCACCATGCTCAACAAGGTGGTCTCGACCCTGCAGCGTACCGCCCGTGATGCCGGTTACGTCACCCTGCGCTTCAACTACCGCGGCGTTGGCCAGAGCGCCGGCAGCCACGACATGGGCGCTGGCGAGGTGGCGGATGCCGAGGCTGCCGCAGCCTGGCTGCGCCAGCAGCATCCTGAGCTGCCCTTGGTGCTGATGGGCTTCTCCTTCGGCGGCTTCGTTGCCGCCAGCCTGGCCGGTCGCCTGGAGGCGGCGGGTGTCGAGCTGCAACAGCTGTTCATGATCGCCCCGGCGGTGATGCGTCTGAACGCGCAGTTTCCGCTGCCCAAGCGCGTTGCGCTGACCGTCGTGCAGCCGGACACCGACGAGGTGGTCGATCCGCAACTGGTCTACGATTGGTCCGCCGCCCTGTCGCGCCCCCACGAGCTGCTGAAAGTGGCAGAATGCGGACACTTTTTCCATGGCAAGCTGACCGATCTGAAGGATCTGCTGCTGCCGCGCCTTTCGAACTGAGCCAAGCCTGAAATAAGCGAACCCCCATGACCACGCGCATCCTCACCGGTATCACCACCACCGGCACCCCGCACCTGGGCAACTACGCCGGCGCCATCCGCCCGGCCATCCTCGCCAGCCAGCAGCCCGGTGCCGACTCGTTCTACTTCCTGGCCGACTACCATGCCCTGATCAAGTGCGACGATCCGCAGCGCATCCAGCGTTCGCGCCTGGAGATCGCCGCCACCTGGCTGGCCGGTGGCCTGGACCCGGCCAAGGTGACCTTCTATCGCCAGTCGGACATCCCCGAGATCCCGGAGCTGACCTGGTTGCTGACCTGCGTCGCCGCCAAGGGCCTGCTCAACCGTGCCCACGCCTACAAGGCGTCGGTGGACAAGAACGTCGAGGCCGGCGAAGACCCGGACGCCGGCGTGACCATGGGCCTGTTCAGCTACCCGGTGCTGATGGCCGCCGATATCCTGATGTTCAATGCCAACAAGGTGCCGGTCGGTCGCGACCAGATCCAGCACGTGGAAATGGCCCGCGACATCGGCCAGCGCTTCAACCACCTGTTCGGCCAGGGCAAGGACTTCTTCGCCCTGCCCGAGGCGGTGATCGAGGAGAGCGTGGCCACGCTCCCGGGCCTGGACGGTCGCAAGATGTCCAAGAGCTACGACAACACCATCCCGCTGTTCACCAGCGCCAAGGACATGAAGGATGCGATCTCGCGCATCGTCACCGACTCCAAGGCCCCCGGCGAAGCCAAGGATCCGGACAATTCGCACCTGTTCACCCTGTTCCAGGCCTTCTCAACGCCGGGGCAGTGCGCCGAGTTCCGCGAAGAGCTGCTGCAGGGCCTGGGCTGGGGCGATGCCAAGCAGCGCCTGTTCCAGCTGCTCGATGGTCAGTTGGCCGAAAAGCGCGAGCACTATCACCAGCTGATCTCGCGCCCGTCGGACCTCGAGGACATCCTCCTGGCCGGTGCCGCCAAGGCCCGCAAGATCGCCACGCCGTTCCTCGAGCAACTGCGCGAGGCTGTTGGCCTGCGTTCGTTCCGCACCACCGTGCAGGCCAGCACCGAGGTGAAGAAGAAGGCCGCCAAAAGCGCCCGCTTCGTCAGCTTCCGTGACGAGGATGGCAGCTTCCGCTTCCGCCTGCTGGCCGCCGATGGCGAGCAATTGCTGCTGTCGCGCAGCTTCGCCGATGGCAAGAGCGCGGGGGCGGTGAGCAAGCAGCTGCAGCAGGGCGGCGAGGCCGACGTGCGTGTCGAGGGCCTGGGCTTCTCGCTCTGGCTGAACGGTGAGCAAGTTGCCGACGGGCCGCAGTTCGAGGCCGCCGAGGCCCGTGACGCGGCCATCACCAGCCTGCGCGAGGCCCTGGCGCCACAGGCGGACTGAGTCACTTTGACGCAAGTCTGATTGCCATTAAGCGGGCCGGTCGCTACAGTGACGGCCCGTTTTTTGTTGCCTCGCTAACGAAATCATGACGCCCCTAGAACGATACCAAGCCGATCTGAAACGCCCCGACTTCTTCCATGACGCGGCGCAGGAAACTGCGGTGCGTCACCTGCAGCGCCTGTACGACGACCTGGTACACGCGCAGAACAACAAGCCGGGCGTGTTCGGCAAGCTGTTCGGCAAGAAGGAGCAGACGCCGGTCAAGGGCCTGTACTTCTGGGGCGGCGTGGGCCGGGGCAAGACCTACCTGGTCGACACCTTCTATGAAGCGCTGCCGTTCAAGCAGAAGATGCGCACGCACTTCCACCGCTTCATGAAGCGCGTCCACGAGGAGATGAAGACCCTCAAGGGCGAGAAGAACCCGCTGACCATCATCGCCAAGCGCTTCAGCGATGAAGCCAAGGTGATCTGCTTCGACGAGTTCTTCGTCTCCGATATCACCGATGCCATGATCCTCGGCACCCTGATGGAAGAGCTGTTCAAGAACGGCGTGTCGCTGGTGGCCACTTCCAACATCGTCCCGGACGGCCTGTACAAGGACGGCCTGCAGCGCGCGCGCTTCCTGCCGGCGATCGCCATGATCAAGCAGTACACCGATGTGGTGAACGTCGACAGCGGCGTGGACTATCGCCTGCGTCACCTGGAACAGGCCGAGCTGTTCCACTTCCCGCTCGACGCTGCGGCGCATGAAAGCCTGCGCGCCAGCTTCAAGGCGTTGACCCCTGAGTGCACCCAGGCCGTCGAGAACGACGTGCTGATGATCGAGAACCGCGAGATCCATGCCTTGCGCACCTGCGACGACGTCGCCTGGTTCGATTTCCGTGCCCTGTGCGACGGGCCGCGCAGCCAGAACGACTACATCGAACTGGGCAAGATCTTCCATGCCGTGCTGCTGAGCAATGTCGAGCAGATGGGTGTGACCACCGATGACATCGCCCGGCGCTTCATCAACATGGTCGACGAGTTCTACGACCGCAACGTGAAGCTGATCATCTCGGCCGAGGTAGAGCTCAAGGACCTGTATACCGGCGGGCGCCTGAGTTTCGAGTTCCAGCGTACGCTCAGCCGTCTGCTGGAGATGCAGTCCCACGAGTTCCTGTCGCGGGCGCACAAGCCTTAAGGGCTGATGAAACGGG
>NZ_JBOBDQ010000031.1:0-63180 GCF_050586565.1 Pseudomonas sp. WC1 | reverse complement strand
AAGTAGAAACACGTCTTTGCGTGGGAGCGGGCTTGCCCCGCGATAGCGACAGCCCACCCAATCATCCGGATTGTCCGACGATCCTATTGCCACCCACTTCGATTCAATGCAGAATCTGTCAACCATAAGATACTTGTTATCTATTAGTTAACAGAAAGGAAACACAGAACCTCGATACGGACTTCCCCAACGCCTGACGCCTACTACAAAAAAAATGCTCCAGGAGACAATTGATGTCCCCCAATAACAAAAAGATCGACGTGTTCCTGATCGCCGTGAGCCTGTTTGCCGTGCTGCTCACCGTGATCGGCCTTGCCGCCTTCCCTGCCCAGGCCGAAAACCTGGCCAACCAGCTGTTCGAAGTGGCCACCCGCACCTTCGGCACCAGCGTCCAGGTACTGGTGTTCGGCAGTTCCCTGGCCGTGCTGTACCTGGCCTTCAGCAAATACGGCAACATCCGCCTGGGTGCCGGCAAGCCCGAGTACTCCACCGCTACCTGGGTGTTCATGTTCATCTGCGCCGGCATGGGTTCCTCGACCCTGTACTGGGGCGTGATGGAATGGGCCTACTACTACCAGACCCCAGGCCTGAACATCGCGCCGATGTCGGCCAAGGCTCTGGAATACAGCGTCAGCTACTCGTTCTTCCACTGGGGCATCAGTGCCTGGTCGATCTACGCCCTGGCCTCGCTGGCCATGGCCTATCACTTCCATGTGCGCAAGAAGAGCGGCCTCAACCTGGCCTCGATCATCGAGGCGGTCACCGGCTTCAAGGCCACCGGCCCGGTCGGCCGCGCCGTCGACCTGATCTTCCTGCTGACCATGATGGGCGCGCTGACCGTGTCGCTGGCGCTCACCGCCTCGACCCTGACCCGCGGCCTTGCCGACCTGGCCGGTACCCCCAACACCTTCACCGTGCAGTTGCTGGTGATCGGCGCGGTGGCGCTGCTGTTCTCGCTGAGCTCGTACATCGGCATCGACGGCGGCCTGCAGCGCCTGTCGAAGATGGTCTGCATCGGCGCCCTGGTATTCGCCGCCATCGTCCTGCTGGTGGGGCCGACCCAGTTCACCCTGAACAACACCGCCAATTCCATCGGCCTGATGCTGCAACATTACGTGCAGATGAGCCTGTTCACCGACCCGGCCGGCGACGGCGCCTTCACCCGCAACTGGACGGTGTTCTACTGGCTGTGGTGGGTGTCCTACGCCCCTGGCGTGGCGATGTTCGTCGCCCGCGTATCCCGTGGCCGACTGATCAAGGAAGTGGTGTTCGCCCTGCTGCTGGGCGGCAGCTTCGGTTGCTGGTTCTTCTTCGGCGCGCTGGAAAGCTACAGCATGCACCAGTTCATCAACGGTCAGATCGACGTACCCAAGCTGCTCGGCACGCTGGGCGGCGAAGCCGCGGTGACCGACCTGCTGCTGGCCCTGCCCTGGGGCACGCTGTTCCTCGCCGCGTACCTGTTCATCATGGCGGTGTTCTGCGCCTCGCACATGGACGCCGCCGCCTACGCCGTGGCCGCCACCAGCACCCGCAACCTGCGCGAAGGTGAAGACCCAAGCCCCACCCTGCGCCTGTTCTGGTGCGTGGTGCTGACCCTGGTGCCACTGGCCATGCTCTTCGCCAAGGCCTCGCTGTCGACCATGAAGACCGCCGTGGTGCTTACCGCGATCCCGTTCATGCTGATCCTGCTGGTGAAGATCTACGGGTTCTTCAAGTGGCTGGTGGCCGATTACGGCCAGGTGCCGGCCTACCGCATCGAGGAAGAGGCCACCCGCCTGGCGGGTGAGGAACCGCAGCCGCAGGCACCGCGTAGCGCTGCCGTGGTGCACTGAAATACAAGGTGGGGGCGGCTTGCCCCCCCATTTGGCAAATTTTTTTGCCCAGATTGTTAACCAACAGATACGCGTTAACCAATAAGAACCGAGATAGAGCCATGAACGATTTCAAACGCCTGCCCGCCGACTTCTGCGCCAACCCCGAGGAGGCCTTCACCCTCCCGGCCAAGTTCTACACCCAGGCCGCCGTCTTCGAACACGAGAAGGAAGCGATCTTCGCCCGCAGTTGGATCTGCGTCGGCCACCGCAGCGAAGTCGCCGAAAAGAACGCCTACATCACCCGTCAGGTGATCGGCGAGAGCATCATCGTCGTGCGTGGCCGCGACGACGTGCTGCGGGCCTTCTACAACGTCTGCCCGCACCGTGGCCATCAACTGCTCGAAGGCAGCGGCAAGGCCAAGAATGTGATCACCTGCCCGTATCACGCCTGGACCTTCAAGCTCGACGGCGAGCTGGCCCATGCGCGCAACTGCGAGAACGTGGCCAACTTCGACAAAGGCAATTCCACCCTGGTGCAGCTGCGCGTGGAGGAATACGCCGGTTTCATCTTCATCAACATGGACAACGACGCAGGCTCCGTCGAAGACCAGCTGCCGGGCATGCAGAAGCGCATGCGCGAAGCCTGCGCGGTGATCGACGACCTGCACCTGGCCGCGCGCTTCGTCAGCGACACTCCGGCCAACTGGAAATCCATCGTCGACAACTACCTGGAGTGCTACCACTGCGCCCCGGCCCACCCTGGCTTCTCCGATTCGGTGGACGTCGGCCAGTACAGCCACAGCCTGCACGGCAACTGGACCCTGCAATATGGCCTGGCCAAACCGTCGGAGCAGTCATTCACCTTCGACGAGTCGGTGAAAGACCCGTCCTTCGCCGGCTTCTGGGCCTGGCCGTGCACCATGTTCAACGTACCGCCAGGGGCCAACTTCATGACCGTGATCTACGAGTTCCCGGTCAATGCCGAGACCACCCTGCAGCACTACGACATCTACTTCCTCAACAAGGAGCTCAGCGAAGAGCAGCACAAGCTGATCGACTGGTACCGCGAAGTGTTCCGTCCCGAGGACCTGCGCCTGGTCGAGAGCGTGCAGAAAGGCCTGAAGTCCCGCGGCTACCGTGGCCAGGGCCGGATCATGGTCGACGCCCAGCGCAGCGGTGTCAGCGAGCACGGCATCGCCCACTTCCACAACCTGATCGCGGTCGCCCACCTGGACGACTGAACACACGCCAGCTCCCCGCCTCGCGCCAGGGCCTGGCGCGGGGCTTTGTTGTCGAGGTACGCCATGGCCAAGCAATACGAAATGTTCAAGGTGCGCGTGACCGGTGTGGAACAGGCCACGCCGCAGATCAAGCGCTTCACCCTGGCCCGCGCCGACGGCGGCCCCCTGCCCGCCTTCAGCGGCGGCAGCCACGTAATCGTGCAGATGCAGTCGCCCTGCGGCGGCCAGTTCAGCAATGCCTACTCGCTGATGAGCGACCCGCGTCAATTGCACAGCTACCAGATCGGCGTGCGGCTCGAGGAGCAGTCCAAGGGCGGTTCGGCGTTCATGCACAACCAGGTCGCGGTGGGCAGCGAGCTGACCATCTCCACCCCCAACAACCTGTTCGCCCTGGACGCCGATGCCGGGCGCCATGTGCTGATCGCCGGTGGCATCGGCATTACCCCGTTCCTGGCGCAGCTGCACGAGCTGGAAGGTGGCGCCACTCCCTACGAGCTGCACTACGCCTTCCGCGCCCCGGAACACGGCGCCTTCCAGGGCGACCTGGAACAAGGCCCGCATGCCGGCAACACGCGGTTCTACATCGACAGCCTGGAGCGCAAGCTCGACCTCGCCGCGCTGTGCGCGGGCCTGGCCGATGACGCCCACCTCTATGTGTGCGGGCCCAAGCCGCTGATCGACGCGGTGATCGCCACCGCCGCCGCCGCAGGCATCGCCGAATCGCGGGTGCACTGGGAACAGTTCGCCGCCGCCGCGCCGGCCACAGGCGCGGCCTTCACCGTGGTGCTGGCCCGGTCGGGCACCGAACTGCAAGTCGAGGAAGGCATGACCATCCTCCAGGCCATCGAGAAGTCCAAGGCCGCGAAGGTCGAGTGCCTGTGCCGCGAAGGCGTGTGCGGCACCTGCGAGACGGCGATCCTCGAAGGCGAGGCCGAGCATTTCGACCAATACCTCAGCGACGAGGAAAAGGCCGCGCAGCAGAGCATGATGCTGTGCGTGTCGCGGGCGCGCTCGGCGCGGTTGGTGCTGGATCTCTGAAGTCAGATCGCGTCCCAACGGGGCGAACGATGCCATCGCGGCGCAGGCCCGCTCCAGGAATAGCGCATGAGCTGGAGCGAGCGTGCCGCGATGGCGTCAGGCGCCTCGATGTAAATGCAGGCCAGTGGATTGAAAAATTGTTATGAGATAACATTTTACTTCCACTGTTTGCGACTTTTTTCAATGGCCAGCCCCCAACTCCCCCAACGCCTGCAAAGCATCGACGCCCTGCGCGGCCTGGTGATCCTGTTCATGCTGCTGGACCACGTGCGCGAAACCTTCTTCCTGCATCGCCAGGTCAGCGACCCGATGACCATCGATGCGATCGACGCCACCGAACCCAGCCTGTTCGCCAGCCGCACCCTGGCGCACCTCTGCGCGCCGGTGTTCGTGCTGCTTACCGGGCTATCGGCCTGGTTGTATGGCGAGAAGCACCAGGGCCGTGGCGATGTCTCGGTGTTCCTGTTCAAGCGCGGTCTGTTCCTGGTGGTGCTGGAATTCACCCTGGTCAACTTCGCCTGGACCTTCCAGTTGCCACCGAGTGTGATCTACCTGCAGGTGATCTGGGCCATCGGCCTGAGCATGCTCGCCCTGTCGCTGCTGGTGTGGCTGCCGCGCCCGGCGCTGCTCGCCCTCGGCGCGCTGATCGTCGCCGGTCACAACCTGCTCGATGGCCTGCACTTCGGGCCGGAATCGGCGCTGCATGTACCATGGGCGATCCTGCATGAGCGCAGTTGGCTGGAGGTGGGCGAACATCTGCGCCTGCGCACGTCCTACCCGCTGTTGCCGTGGATCGGCGTGATCGCCCTGGGTTATGGGCTCGGGCCATGGTTCGCCCGGGGCAGCGACGCCGACAAGCGCCAACAGCGCCTGCTATGGGCCGGCGTGGCGTTGCTGCTGGGGTTCGGCGCGCTGCGCCTGCTCAATGGCTACGGCGAAGCCCCCTGGAGCCTCTACGCCAGCGTCGGACAGACGCTGATGAGCTTCTTCAATATCACCAAATATCCACCGTCGTTGCTGTTCCTGGCCCTGACCCTCGGCGTCGGCCTGCTCCTGCTGCGCGGCTTCGAGCGTGCCGGCGACGCCCGCTGGATCGGCCCGCTTGCGGTGTTTGGCGCAGCGCCGATGTTCTTCTACCTGCTGCACCTGTATGCGCTCAAGCTGCTGTACGTGGCCTGCGTGGCACTGTTTGGCCTGAACCAGGGCCGCTATTTCGGTTTCGATGGCATCGGGGCGGTATGGCTGACCGCCGTGCTGCTGCCACTTGTCCTGTACCTGCCGGTGCGCTGGTTCGCCCGGCTGAAAGCGCGACGGCGCGATATCGCCTGGCTCAAGTACCTGTAAAAGCGTTTTCACCCCACAGCCCGATGGTCTACCATGCCGCCCGCCGGTTTCCACACGGAATCAAAAGGGAATCCCGGGCTCGCCACTGGCGATCCAAAGGGAACTGCCCCCGCAACTGTAGGTGCCGAGCCTGCGCCATCGACGCCACTGGGTCTGCCGACCCGGGAAGGCTGGCGCCGGCCTGGACGCACCAGTCAGGAGACCTGCCGGCACGCATTCACCAACCGGCGGGGTGTCCGGGATGGTCATCCGCCCTGGCCGCGTGCTTGCGCAGGCTGCCGGGCGATGCCTGTCCGTGGGCCATTCCGTGCACCACCCAGGAGATCGCCCCACCATGCCGCACCGCCTCGCCGCCCTCCTCGCCGGCCTGTCCCTGTCGGGCCTGGCCCACGCCAGCGCCACCCAGTACCCGCTGACCGTCGACAACTGCGGCATGCCGCAGACCTTCACCCAGGCCCCGCAACGGGCGGTGACCGTCGGCCAGGCCGGCACCGAGCTGCTCTATGCCCTGGGCCTCGGTGAGCGGCTGGCGGGCACCTCGCTGTGGTTCAACAACGTGCTGCCGGAATTCAAGACGCAGAACGACAAGGTCCCGCGCCTGGCCGACAACGAACCGAGCTTCGAGGCGGTGGTCGGCAAACGTCCGCAACTGGTGACGGCGCAGTTCGAGTGGATGATCGGCGCCCAGGGCGCGGTCGGCACCCGCGAGCAGTTCCAGGAGCTGGGCATCCCCACCTACCTGCTGCCCTCGGACTGCGAGGGCAAGGACAACCTGGTGGGCGCCGACGGCACCCGCCTGCAGCCGTTCAAGGTGCAGAGCATCTACAAGAGCGTCAGTCAGCTGGCCGAGATATTCGACGTGCAGGAGCGTGGCGCGCGCCTGAATGCCGAGCTCCAGGGCCAGCTGGAACAGGCCAGGCAGCGCCTGGCCGGCCAGGACCTGGCGCACACCAGTGCGCTGTTCTGGTTCTCCAGCGCCGACCTCAAGACCGACCCCTATGTCGCCGGCCGCCAGGGCGTGGCCGACTACATGCTGCAGACCCTCGGCGTGCGCAACGTGGTCGAATCCAGCGAAGAATGGCCTACCGTAGGCTGGGAAACCCTGGCCAGGGCCAACCCCACCTGGCTGATCGTCGCGCGCATGGACCGCCGTCGCTACCCGGCCGACGACTACCAGAAAAAACTCGACTTCCTGCGCAGCGACCCGGTCACGCGCAATATGGACGCGGTCAAGCACGGCCGCATCATCGTCCTCGATGCCGACGCCATGCAGGCCGGCATACGCCTGTTCCGCGGCCTGGATGTGCTGTCCAGCGCCTTCGCCAGCGGTAAAGCGCCCCAGCCATGAGCCGCCTGCTGCCCATCAGCCTTTTTGCTCTGCTCTCCCTGTGCCTGGCCATGCTTGCCGGGATTGCCATCGGCGAGACCCGTGTCGGCGCCGAGGCGATCTGGCAGGTGCTGGCCAACCAGCTGTGGCAGGCCGGCCATGCCGTCGACCCGATCGACGCCGGCATCGTCTGGAACTACCGTCTGCCGCGCACCCTGGTCGCCGCTGCCTGCGGCGCGGGGCTGGCAACCTGTGGGGTGATCCTCCAGGCGCTGCTGCGCAACCCGTTGGCCGAGCCGTACCTGCTGGGCCTGTCTGCCGGCGCCTCGACCGGCGCCGTGGCGGTGGGGCTGTTCGGCCTGGGCGGCGCGGTGCTGTCGCTGTCGGCCGGCGCCTTCATCGGCGCGCTGGCGGCGTTCGCCCTGGTGTTGCTGCTATCGCGCGCCAGTGGCAGCCGCCATGACAACGCCCAGGTGATCCTCGCCGGCATCGCCGGATCGCAGCTGTTCAACGCCCTCACCGCCTTCCTCATCACCAAGTCGGCCACCGCCGAGCAGGCCCGCGGCATCCTGTTCTGGCTGCTGGGCAACCTCAGCGGCGTGCGCTGGCCGTCGGTGTGGCTGGCGGTGCCGGTCGCCCTGTTCGGCCTCGCGATATGCCTGTGGCAGCGCCGGGCACTGGACGCCTTTACCTTCGGTGCCGACTCGGCGGCCTCGCTGGGCGTACCGGTGCGCCGTACACAGCTGCTGCTGATCAGTTGCGCGGCGCTGGTCACCGCGGTGATGGTGTCCATCGTCGGCGCCATCGGCTTCGTCGGCCTGGTCATCCCCCATGCCCTGCGCCTGCTGCTCGGCCCCGGGCACAGCCGCCTGCTGCCGGCCAGCGCCCTGGGCGGTGCGCTGTTCCTGATCATCGCCGACATCCTCTCGCGCACCCTGATCACCGGCCAGGTGATCCCGGTGGGCGTGGTCACGGCCTTGATCGGCGCACCGGTGTTCGCGCTGATCCTGATCAGCCGTCGGGGGCGCCCATGAGCGTGATGACCGCCATCGCCGACGCGCCGCTCACCTGCCAAGGGCTTAGCCTGCGCCTGGGCGGACGCGACGTGCTGCAGGGGGTCGACCTGAGCGTGATGCCCGGCGAAACCCTCGGCGTGGTCGGCCCCAACGGCTCGGGCAAGTCCACCCTGCTCAAGCTGCTCGCCGGCCTGCGCACGCCCAGCAGTGGCAGCGTGCGCCTGCTCGGCGAAGCGCTGGAGCGCATGCCGCGCCGGCATATCGCCCAGCGCCTGGCCCTGGTCGAGCAACAGGCCGACACCCTGGACGCCATCAGTGTCTACGACGCCGTCGCTCTGGGCCGCACGCCCTGGCTCTCGGCCCTGGCACCGTTCGGCAACGATGACCGCGCCATCGTCGAACAGGCGCTGGCCGACGCCGACGCCAGCCACCTGCGCCGACGGCTATGGGGCGAGCTGTCCGGCGGCGAGCGCCAGCGCGTGCATATCGCCCGGGCCCTGGCGCAACGGCCGCAGGTGCTGTTGCTGGACGAGCCGACCAACCATCTCGATATCCAGCATCAGCTCGGCTTGCTACGCCAGGTGCAGGCGCTGCCGGTGACGACGCTGGTGGCGCTGCATGATCTTAACCAGGCACTGACTTGCGACCGATTGGCCGTGCTCGATCAAGGGCGGCTGGTTGCGCTAGGCAAGCCGGAGGCGGTGTTGACGCCGGAGCGGTTGTTGGGGACGTTTGGGGTGCGGGGGCACTACCTGGTCGATCCGTATGATGGGGCGCGGGTGCTGCGGTTTCGTGCCTGAGTCGGCATGGAAAGCGCCGCTCACGCGGCGCATCGCCGGCAAGCCGGCTCCCACACCGACCGCGCCAGCCTGAGGCCATGCGCCATCCCGTGGGAGTCGACTTGGTGGCGATCAGGCCGATTGGTTTACCTGCGGCAGCTTCCAGGCCTTCATCTCCTGCGGCGTCAGGCTGGCCAGCACGTGCATGAAGGTTTCGGTCAGCTCGCTGCTGATATTACCGTGGGCGCGGTAGTTGCTCAGCAGATAGCGCTTTACCGTATTCGGCCAGTTGTTCGCCAGATGGGCAGCCTTGATGATGCCCTTGGCGTCCTGATAATTGGCGGCGGGCTTGTCCTGGGTCAGCCGGCGCTCGAAGTGGCCGAAGCTCCAGTCGTCCTCGCGAGCCTCGAATTCGTCCAGCAGTTTCACCTTGTACAACGCAAGCTCGGGCATGCGTGATCTCCTTGTGATGGGGTGGAAGGAGACGGTAGGCGAATACGCCGGGAATGGAAATGAACACGGTGTTGAGCATGGCGGGTGTCGGTTGGGATGGCCTGTCAGACGCCGGCTGCTGGGGCCGGTAGCAAGGGCTACCGCGCGGATAAAGCAACCGGGCGCTCGCCCAGTTTCTGCGCCAGCCGCAACAGGTAGCCATCCGGGTCCTGGACCAGGAACTGGCGCAACCCCACTTCGACGGCATCTGCGCGATACCAGACCTCCTCGCATGCCCGGAACAACGGCCAGCGTTGGCGCTCCAACCGTTCGAGCAGCGGCGCGACAGCGGCGACATCGATCTGCAGGTTGATTCCCCGCCCGAAGGGCTTTTCCAGCGGCCCGGTGAGCCAGTGATCATCGGCATCGAGCTGCTCGAGCATCACCTGCGCGCCGTGCAGGTCGAGGTAGGCGAAACGCTGCTCCGGGCGTTGATAGGCAATCTCGAAGCCCAGCAACGACACCCAGAAATCCAGGCTGCTGTCGAGGTCGCTGACGATCAGTTCGGGCACCATTGTGTTGCGCTGTAGCATGCGGGTCGTCCTTGAGGGGTATGGGCAAGCGGACGACATGATAACGCTTACCCCAGCTTCCACCAGCGTGGCCGGCAAGCACGAAACGAATGCGATGTGGGCCGCAAGGCCTGGGCGCCTTTGGCATCGAAGCAGCCCAGCAGCAAGGCGACCGTGGGGTGCGCATGGAGCGCCGTAAAAGTGTTACGCCGTATGGCATCCTGGCCTGCGCGCCTGCGCCACTGCTAAAGTGCGCGCCGCGGCCCTCCCGGCCTCAGCAATGATGGAAACCTGCCGATGGAAAGAATGATCCAGTTCGTGGCGGTGGTGGTGGTCTGCACCAGCATCGGCATCGCCTGCGAGCACTTTGAAGTGAATCGCTACCTGAAATGGCTGCTGATGGCCCTGCCGGCGATTGTCTGGGTGCGCCTGCGCAATCCGTTGCAACGCTGAATTTGCGCATGGGTTTGCAGTAAACTCGCAGGCCTTAACGTGCCCAAGGCTGCCCCATGTCCCGCCTGACCCGACTGCTGTTGCCCGTGCTCCTGCTCGGCGCCCTCGCCGCCTGCGACCAGAAGCCCAGCCGCGAGGAACAGATCCTCGCCAACCTGCCCTTGCAGGAAGCCTACGACCACAACATCGAACGCATGGCCGGGCTGCTGGCCATGAACCACGCGCAGGTGCCCCAGGACAAGATCAAGCAGGTGCTGCGCAAGCACCTCACCGTCGAGGATCAGCGCCAGGACCTGTTCAAGTTGTACAGCGAGGAGCACTTCGACGACGCCGAATTCGCCAGCATCGTCCAGGCCACCCGCGACCCGGCCAAAGCCAAGGAACTGGGCCAGAGCGACGAGGGCAAGCGCCTGAGCGAGAAGCTCACCCGGCTGATGCGCGAGAGCGCCAGCGACCCCCAGGTCCAGGCCCTGGCTCAGGCGCGCATGCAGCAGGTCGAGGATGACCTGCGAGCACTGGAACAGGACGCGCCCTGACCCTGTAGGGCACAGGAATCAATCACGGCAAAGTCCGTGATAGCTGTGAGAAGCCGGAGCGCCCTGCGTAATCCAACCCTGCAATTGCCCGCCTGCATGGTTCACCTTGCGCCTAGCGCGTAAGGTGAGGCACCTGCTGCATCCCATGAGGCCAAGGATTGCGATACATGCCCCCCCACGCTCGGCGCCCCGACCTGCGCACTCTCATCCTCGCGCTCTGCGCCATCACCGCGCTGGTGATGCTGCTGGCCAGTTACTTCGCCAGCTACCGTGTGCAACGCCAACTGCTGATCGACAGTGCCCTGGAAGCCAACCGGGCCTACGCCGCCAAAGTGGCCGCCGTGACCGAGAACACCCTGGGCAACGCCCTGCAGCAACTGGCCTACAGCGCCAGCCAATGTGCCCGGCACCCCGATGACGTTAACCTGGTACAGGCTGAAATCGACCGCCTGCAACAGCAAAGCAACCTGTTCAACTCAACCTTGCGGGTCAGCGCCCAAGGTGTGGTGCGCACGCTTGCGCCAGCGCCACTGCAACACCTGGCCGGTACCCAGGCCAGCTCGGCCGCGTCCCGGGAAGCCTTGCGCGAGCGCCGTACGCTGGTTTCCACGCCCTTCCTGTCGGCGGCCGGCAACCTGTTGGTGATCATGTCGCAGCCGATCTTCGACGCCGACGGACGCTACCAGGGCTATATCGGCGGCAGCCTGTACCTGCGCGAACGCAACTTGCTCAACAGCCTGCTGGGCACGCACTTCTACCAGAACGGCGCCTACCTCTACGTGATTGATCGCAACCGTCGACTGCTGTTCCACCCCGACAGCCAGCGGGTCGGCACGCTGGTGGGCGACAACTCGCTGGTCGACGAACTCCCCCATCTTGACCAAGGCACCCGCCGGCTGGTGAACAGCCAGGGCGTGGAAATGCTCGCCGGTTTCGCCACGGTGCCCAGCACCGGCTGGGCCATCGTTTCCCAGCAACCGCTGCAACAGACCGTGGCACCGCTGCGCCACCTGATCCTCAATGTCATCGCCATATCCGCGCCGCTGGCCCTGTTCGGCTGCCTGCTGCTGTGTTGGCTGACGCAAGTCATCGCCCACCCGCTCAGGCAACTGGCCACGGTCGCCCGGGGCACGGGCGAGCGGCAGACCACCGAGCGCATCCACCAGGTTCGCGCCTGGTACGCCGAGGCTGCGGAGCTCAAACGCGCCCTGCTGTTCGGCCTGAACCTGTTGCAGGAGCGCATCGGCCGACTCAACCATGACGCCCAGACCGACCCGCTCACCGGACTGCTCAACCGCCGTGGCCTGCAGCAGGCACTGCGTTTGCTGCAGGCCGAGAAACGCGGCTTCGCCGTGGTGGTACTGGACATCGACCATTTCAAGCGGATCAACGACAGCCACGGCCATGACATCGGCGACCTGGTCCTGCAGCGGCTGGCAGGCCTGATGCGTGGTACCTGCCGTGAGGGCGACCTGCTGTGCCGCACCGGTGGCGAGGAGTTCCTGATGCTCCTGCCGGGCGCGGGCCTGGAGGTGGCGACCGCCATCGCCGGCCACCTGCGCCTGACCGTGGAGCACACCCCTATCGAACCTATCGGCGGGATTACCCTGTCCCTGGGCGTGGCCAGCTGGCAGCCCCTGACGGGTGACGAGCCTGGCGATACCCTGCGCAAAGCTGACCAGGCGCTGTACCGGGCCAAGCAGAAGGGGCGCAACCGCGTGTGCATCGACAGCCAGGCCTGACACTTCGCCAGCACAGGCCGGAAAAAGGCCGGCCTCCTGCAGACTGCTGTAACATCCCGCGCTTTTGTTCAAGGAAGACGCGCCATGCGCCGTTTGCTGTTCCTGTTGCTGGCCCTGAGCCTGACCTCGTGCGCGCCCCGCCTGCCCTCCCCAACAACTCCCGAGCCTGCCGCCACGCCGCTGACCCTGCTCGACCATGGGCGCTTCCGGCTCTGGTACGACTGCCAGCGCGGCGAGCCGCACCGTTTCAGCTTCACCCTCGACAAGGACCAGGGTCACCTGCCTCGCGTCGATAACTTCCGTATCGATCGCAGCCTGCCCGAGGGTTGCATGGGCCAGTTCTCGGCCAAGGCCTACTCGACACCCAAGGGCTATCACCGCGGCCACCTGGCAGCCAACAATCATTTCGACGACGACCGGGCGGCGATGGACGCCTCCAACCTGATGAGCAATATCGTCCCGCAGTTGGCCTCGCACAACAGCCGCACCTGGTACCAGACCGAGCTGCTGACCGAGTGCTACCGCGACCTGCGCCCGGTGACGGTAATCGGTGGCGTGGTGTTCGGCCATGCCGGCGCGGCCCTGGACAACGATGCCTTCGTCCAGTCCCACGGCATCGCCACGCCCGAGGCGTTCTGGAAGGTGCTGCTGACCGAGGATGAACACGGACAGCGCCAGGTCATCGCCTGGTGGATCCCGCACCAGGCCGGACTCGGTACCGACCTGGACCCATACTTGCGCAGCGTTCGCCAGATCGAGACTGCGCTTGGCCCGGACGAGCCGCCGATCGAGGTGCCCGAGCAGCTGAAAGATCAGCGCCCGCCCCACACCTGGCCGCTGCCTGCGCGTTGCGACCGTGAGTGAGGGGAAGCCTTCCCCCTGAAGAATGAGGCGCAGTCACATTAAGCTACCGCCCCTTCTCAAACCGGTACACGCAGGTACCGGTGTTTGCCTCCAAGGACGTTGCCGTGTCGAAGATCCAGCGTTTCACCCTCTCCCCCCTGGCAGCGCTTGGCCTGCTCACCCTCGTGGCCTGCAGCGCGAACCCCGAGGCCAGCGCGAAAGTCGACGCCGCCGCCCTGTCCGGTTTCACGGCGGCCATGCAGAGCGCCCTCATCAACCGCATCGATGCCGCCAACCAAGGCACTCTGGTTGGCGTAGTCACGCTCAAGCTCACCCTGGACCGGAACAATCGCCCCATCGCCTGCAAGGCCGTGCGCAGTTCGATTGCCCATGAACGGCTGTTGCCCTTGGGCGTCACGGCATCTTCCTTGAGCCAATTGAAGCAACTGGTCGAGCACGAATGCTGGAGAACCACCTACCCGCCAGTGCCTGAAGGCCTGTTCGAGAACGACCAGGTGGAAGTGATCGCCCCCCTTGTGCTGATCTCTCGCCTGCCGATGCCGCGGCCCTGAGTCCCACATCCGGTGCTAACAGGCATCCGGATGTCGCCCCCGACAAAGCGCCCTCGCCCTACCGCTTGTCTACTGGCCCGAGAACAACGACGGCGCGCCCCGAGCGCGTCGCATCCGTCCAGGCTGCCAAGACCACCGGAGAGCACCCCATGTCCATCGCCCACGAGGTCCCACCCGCCACCTTGCGGCGGGTGATCGCTGCCTCGGCCATTGGCAACTTCGTCGAATGGTTCGACTTCGCCGTCTACGGTTTCCTCGCCACGCTGATCGCCAGCCAGTTCTTCGCCAGCGAGGATGAAAGCGTCGCCCTGCTCAAGACCTTCGCCGTGTTTGCCGTGGCCTTCGCCCTGCGCCCGCTGGGCGGCATCGTGTTCGGCGCGCTGGGCGACCGCCTCGGGCGCAAGCGCATCCTGTCGTTGACCATCCTGCTGATGGCCGGCTCCACCACGCTGATCGGCCTGCTGCCGACCTATGCCAGCATCGGCGTGCTGGCCCCGGCGCTGCTCACCCTTGCCCGTTGCCTGCAGGGGTTTTCCGCAGGGGGTGAATATGCCGGCGCTTGCGCCTACCTGATGGAGCACGCGCCACGGGGCAGACGGGCGTTCTACGGCAGCTTCGTGCCGGTCTCGACCTTCTCCGCCTTCGCCTGCGCGGCGGTCATCGCCTATGGCCTGGAGGCGAGCCTCACTGCCGAGGCGATGAATGCCTGGGGTTGGCGTATTCCGTTCCTCGTCGCCGCGCCCCTGGGCCTGGTCGGCCTGTACCTGCGCTGGCGCATGGAGGAAACCCCGGCGTTTCGCCAGGCAATCGCCGAAGGCAAGGCCCACAACCATTCGCCGTTGGGCGACACCCTGCGCCACCATGGCCGCACCATCCGCAACCTTGGCGCGTTCATATCGCTGACAGCGCTGTCGTTCTACATGTTCACCACCTACTTCGCCACCTACCTGCAGACGGTCGGCCACCTGAGCCGCGCCCAGGCGCTCCTGGTCTCGACCGTGGCGCTGCTGTTCGCCGCCGCCGGTTGCCCGCTGGCGGGCGCCTTTTCCGATCGTGTCGGGCGACGCCGGACCATCGGCTTCACTTGCCTGTGGGTGATGGTGGCGGTATTCCCGGCCTACTGGCTGGCCAGTTCGGGGTCGCTGACCGGGGCATTGCTGGGGGTGATCCTGCTGGCCATCGGCGCGCTGATGAGTGGCGTGGTCACCGCCGCGCTGCTGTCGGAGTGCTTCCCCACCCGCAGCCGCTACACCGCCTCGGCGATCACCTACAACGTTGCCTACACCCTGTTTGGCGGCACCGCGCCGCTGGTGGCGACCTGGTTGATCGAACAAAGCGGCAGCCGCCTGGCGCCGGCGTTCTACCTGGTGGTGATTGCCTTGCTGGCGTTGGTGGGCGGGTTGGCGTTGCCGGAGACATCGCAGGTTTCACTACACCGTGAAAGCGAAGGCGCGCGCCGGCATGCCGATAGCGATAAAGCGATGTCGACGGACTGATTGCACGCGCTGTCGACAGCATCAAGACATGGCGATAGGCCATGCATTAGCATGCGTGGCCTCGGTGGCCTGATGGGGGCCACCTGTCTTGTTCCTGCTCACTGAGCCGTGAGTCGGTCAATGCCATGTAAAGGATGCGCTGATGGCTACAGATGTCTGCACTCTGGCGGGAATCGCTTTCGAATGTTTCCAGCTGGACAAGAATGCGCCCAAGCTCTTTGGTTTCGCCGAACTGCTCAGTGGCCTGGCCCTGACCCTGCTGGTCTGGACCATTGCCGATGTACGCTACAAGTTTCGTATAGAGACCGCCGGGTTCAGGGTACGAGACACCTCGATCGCTATCATCCTGGCGCTGGGTGTAGTGGTACTGATTACTGATCTATGGCGCTACAGCCAATGGTGGATGCCCCTGAAGGGACCGATCACTCCCGAAATCTGGCAATTCATGCTGGGCCTGGTGTTCTTCGCGGTATTCAGCACGTGGTTGATTGTCGCGTTCCTGAGACCTCCAGTCTTCAATCACTGCAATGCCAGACAGTTCGGCAAGAGTGTCGAGTCTCGTCTACAGCGTGGGTCCACGGGCGAATTGACGATTGTCGCAGCAGAACTGATCCGATCATCCAGCAGCATTATCAGCCATGCTGCCGAACGGGCGCCGAAAGGCAATCTCAAGACCACAGCACGCGCCCGTGAGCTACTCAACACCATTGCCAGCCCCAGGTTCTGCAAGGTTTTCGTGGAAAGCGCACCAAAGTTGATCATCAGCTTGTTCAACGAGATCCGCGCACAGGAGGCGTATGGTCCCGAAGCAGAAAACCTGGCACGAAATGTCCTGACCGCCGCCATCAACAATCGTGACTCATTCCTGTTCGTAGAATTGCAACATGAAGAGCTGGGCTTGAAGGACTACCCGGTTATCAGGGCACTGTGGGGCGACCTGAACATGGTCAACGGTATCAGCATGCTGCTCTCTCCCTACACTTCGCGCAGAACCCCATGGGATCTCGAACAATGGCGCGCTTATCTCCACCTGGTCCGGGAAGCGTTCGCTACGTATGTGAAGGGGCCCTGCACGATGAATCCCAATTCGCTGCATTGGGCATATCTAAATATTCGCGGGATGTATGCAGATCTGAATGCGGATCTGTCAGTTCAGGAACTACGGCCCGACGACGATCTTTTCCAGCGCCTCCAGGCCCTTGGAGAATTGATCGAGGACATGGTCGAAATGCTGGACAAGCACAAAGCGCCTGCGCCCCTGCCGCACACAACTATCGCCAAGATCATCCTTGACCTGATCAAAGCAGCCTCTTGCGTACGCAAGCCACGCCCCGTAGCGAGGAAGATCCAGGCCAAACTGGTCTGGGAGGACATCCTCAACTCCTGCGCACTCAGGAGCGATGCAGGTACAGCGATCCAGTCCATCGTACATGAGCAGCTCCTGAACACGATCAAGCGATGCCCGGATCTCGATAGCGTTCGCCTGCTGGGATATAGCCTCAACGTGCTCGGTTTCGTGGTCTCCAAGGAAGACAGTGACTATGGATCGACCTGGAGAACACTTCACATCGAGCTTCTGCAATGGGTCAGGGCGAATCTGGCAGGAATGCTCAGGCAACACCCCCGCATGGCCAGTGAATGCTTCGTCGACGGGATGTCATTCGATGCGGTACACAATCGACTGGTCATACGCTACCCCACCGATTGGGGAGACGTACCGCCTGAATACTTCGAACTGGACCCGACACCCGACGAACCGCAAGCCGCTGCGGGTTGAACGCTATTACCCAAGGGTGAAAAGGGGGGCGCATAGCGCCCCCTGACCTTCGGGAATCAAGGCAAATCGAACCTGTCCAGCTCCATCACCTTCACCCACGCCGCGACGAAGTCCTTGACGAACTTCTCCCTGGCATCGCTGCTGCCATACACCTCGCTCACGGCACGCAGCTGCGCATGGGAGCCGAACACCAGGTCGACCCGGCTGGCGGTCCATTTCACCTGGCCGGTCTTGCGGTCACGGCCCTCGAACGCTTCGTTGTCCGCCGAAGTCGGTTTCCACTCCACGCCCATGTCCAGCAGGTTGCGGAAGAAGTCGTTGCTGAGCACGCCGACCCTGTCGGTGAACACACCCTCCTTGCTGCCGCCATGGTTGGCGCCAAGCACCCGCAGGCCGCCGATCAGCACGGTCAGCTCCGGTGCGGTGAGCGTCAGCAACTGGGCCTTGTCCAGCAGCAATTTCTCGGCCTTGACGCTGTAGCGCGCCTTGCTGAAGTTGCGGAAACCGTCGGCCAGAGGCTCAAGCACCGCGAACGACTCGACATCGGTCTGCTCCTGCGAGGCATCCACGCGCCCCGGATGGAACGGCACGCTGATGTTGTGCCCGGCATCCTTGGCGGCTTTTTCCACCGCCGCGCTGCCGGCCAGCACGATCAGATCGGCCAGGGAGATCGTGTTCCCGCCCTCGTTGCGGATCTTCTCCAGCGCCGCCAGCACCTTGTCCAGCCCCTGGTTCGCCGTCCAACCGTTCTGCGGCGCCAGGCGCAGGCGGCCGCCGTTGGCGCCGCCGCGCTTGTCGGAACCGCGGAAGGTCGAGGCCGAGGCCCAGGCGGCGGACACCAGTTCGCCGACACTCAGCCCAGAAGCCAGCACCTTGGCCTTGAGCGCGGCGATATCGGCGTCGCTGGGTTGAGGCCCTGCCTTGGGCAGCGGGTCCTGCCACAGCAGCTCCTCGTTGGGCATTTCCGGCCCGAGGTAGCGTGCCAGCGGGCCCATGTCGCGGTGGATCAGCTTGTACCAGGCACGGGCGAAGGCATCGGCGAGCTGGTCGGGGTTGTCCTTGAAGCGCCGGGCGATGGGCTCATAGATCGGGTCGAAGCGCAGCGCCAGGTCAGAGGTGAGCATCGACGGCGCGTGCTTCTTGCCGGGATCATGGGCATCAGGCACGGTCCCCGCGCCCTTGCCATCCTTCGGCCGCCACTGGTGGGCGCCAGCCGGGCTCTTGGTCAGTTCCCACTCGAAGTTGAACAGGTTGTTCAGGTACTCGTTGCTCCACTGAGTCGGGGTCGAGGTCCAGGTCACTTCCAGGCCGCTGGTGATCGTGTCGCCACCCTTGCCGGTACCGAACTTGTTGCTCCAGCCCAGGCCCTGCAGCTCGAGGCCCGCGGCTTCCGGCTCGGCGCCGACATTGTCGGCGGGGCCGGCGCCGTGGGTCTTGCCGAAGGCATGGCCGCCGGCGATCAGCGCCACCGTCTCTTCATCGTTCATGGCCATGCGGCCAAAGGTCTCGCGAATGTCCTTGCCGGATTTCACCGGATCGGGCTCGCCTTCCGGGCCCTCCGGGTTGACGTAGATCAGGCCCATCTGCACGGCGGCCAACGGGTTTTCCAGGTTGCGCTCGGCAGACAGGTCACGGTTCTGCTCCTCGCCATGCTTGGCGGGCTCGGCCACCAGGTCACCCTGGCCGGGCGGCTGGGCCTTGACCTGTTCCTTGCCGTAACGGGTGTCACCACCCAGCCAGACCTTCTCCGAGCCCCAGTACACGTCCTCGTCGGGCTCCCACACATCGGCGCGGCCACCGGAAAAACCGAAGGTCTTGAAGCCCATGGATTCGAGGGCGACGTTGCCGGTAAGCACGATCAGGTCCGCCCAGGAGATCTTGTTGCCGTACTTCTGCTTGATCGGCCACAACAGGCGCCGGGCCTTGTCCAGGCTGACGTTGTCCGGCCAGCTGTTGAGCGGGGCGAAGCGCTGCTGGCCGGAGCCGGCGCCGCCACGGCCATCGCCGATGCGATAGGTACCGGCGCTGTGCCAGGCCATGCGGATGAACAATGGGCCATAGTGGCCGAAGTCGGCCGGCCACCAGTCCTGGGAGTCGGTCATCAAGGCGCTCAGGTCTTTTTTCAAGGCCTGGAAGTCGAGGCTCTTGAACGCCTTGGCGTAGTCGAAGTCCGGGTCCATGGGGTCGGACTTGCTGGAGTGCTGGTGGAGGATCTTCAGGTTGAGCTGGTCAGGCCACCAGTCACGGTTGCTGGTGCCGCCACCGGCGGTCTGGTGGAACGGGCATTTCGATTCGTTCGCCATCTGCTTCTACCTTTAGGGTCGGTTCAATTCAGATTTCCGGGCGTTCTTGTAATTGCGCTGCCAGGTGTTGGATCAGGCGTTCGCCAAGCGCGCCTGCCCCTCATCGGTTATGGCCGGGCACACCTGTGCACCGGCTTTTCACGGAACCAGCAGAAAGACTAGCCGAGCCTGGGCAGAGGTCTAATAGAGGCGATATTGGGGGGTGATAGCCTGGCTCTGTCAGCCTGTGGCGCCGGCAGATCAGGATCGTCACATTGATCTGTTCAACTGGGCTCGCCCCGATGCAAAAGCACATTCGGCCGTCCTTCGCGATAGCGGCCGACCCCGCGCCAGGGACGGCGCAGTCACGGGCCTGATGGCACTTGCCTGGCCAAGTGCGTGGACAACTCGGACGAAATGCGCCTCACGCCCTTTCGTACCGCGGCAAGTGAAGGCACAATGCGTGTCCTTTTTTTGGCCGGCCTGGCCGGGGGCCTTTAAATGATCAAGACGCCGTACTACCTCATCGACAAAACCAAGCTGCTGAGCAACATGGAGAAGATCGCCTACGTGCGCGAACACTCCGGTGCCAAGGCACTGCTTGCCCTCAAGTGTTTCGCTACCTGGTCGGTATTCGACCTGATGCAGCAGTACATGGACGGCACCACCTCGTCTTCGCTGTTCGAGCTCAAGCTCGGCCGCCAGAAGTTCGCCGGCGAAACCCATGCCTACAGCGTGGCCTGGGCCGACGACGAAGTCGAAGAGATGCTCGAGAACTGCGACAAGATCATCTTCAACTCCATCGGCCAGCTCGAGCGCTTTGCCGAGCAGTCCGAAGGCAAGGTGCGCGGGCTGCGCGTCAACCCGCAGGTGAGCAGCTCCGACTACCTGCTGGCCGACCCGGCGCGCCCGTTCAGCCGCCTCGGCGAGTGGGATCCAGAGAAGATCGAGAAGGTGATCGAGAAGATCTCCGGCTTCATGTTCCACAACAACTGCGAGAACGGCGACTTCAGCCTGTTCGACAAGATGCTTACGCACATCGAGGAGCGCTTCGGCCATCTGCTGCACAAGGTCGAGTGGGTCAGCCTCGGCGGCGGCATCCACTTCACCGGCGAGGACTACGCGGTGGACGCCTTCTGCGCGCGCCTGAAGCAGTTCTCGCAAACCTACGGCGTACAGGTGTACCTGGAGCCGGGCGAAGCGGCCATCACCAACAGCGCCTCGCTGGAAGTGACCGTGCTCGACACCCTGTACAACGGCAAGCACCTGGCCGTGGTCGACAGCTCCATCGAAGCGCACCTGCTCGACCTGCTGATCTACCGCCTCAACGCCAAGATGGCCCCCAACGACGGCGCGCACACCTACATGGTCTGTGGCAAGTCGTGCCTGGCCGGCGACATCTTCGGCGAGTACCAATTCGACAAGCCACTGGCCATCGGTGATCGGCTGTCGTTCGTCGACACGGCGGGCTACACCATGGTCAAGAAAAACTGGTTCAACGGTCTGAAAATGCCATCCATCGCGGTCAAGCAACTCGACGGCAGCGTCGAAGTGGTGCGCGAGTTCGGTTTCGAAGACTACGTTTCGAGCCTGTCGTAAGACAGGCTTTCATGAAGGAGAGCAGCTGAATTGAAGAAGAACGTTCTTATCATTGGTGCAGGAGGTGTCGCCAAGGTGGTGGCCCACAAGTGCGCACAGCATAACGACGAACTGGGTCGTATTGCGATTGCGTCACGGAACATCTCCAAATGCCAGGCCATCATCGACAGCGTCAAGGCCAAGGGTAGCCTCAAGGTACCCGCCGACATCCAGGCCTTCTCGCTCAACGCCCTCGATGTCGAGGCGACCAAGGCACTGATCCGCGAGACCGAATCGCAGATCGTGATCAACGTTGGCTCCGCCTTCCTCAACATGTCGGTGCTGCGCGCCTGCATCGATACCGGTGTCGCTTATCTTGACACCGCCATCCACGAAGAGCCGGGCAAGATCTGCGAGACCCCGCCGTGGTACGGCAACTACGAGTGGAAACACCTCGAAGAGTGCCAACAAAAGAACATTACCGCCATTCTCGGCGTCGGCTTCGACCCGGGTGTGGTGAACAGCTACGCGAAACTCGCGCAGCAGCAGTACTTCGACCAGATCGACTCGATCGACATCCTGGACGTGAATGCCGGTTCCCACGGCAAGTACTTCGCCACCAACTTCGACCCGGAAATCAACTTCCGCGAGTTCACCGGGCAAGTCTGGAGCTGGCAGAACAGCCAGTGGACCAGCAACACCATGTTCGAGGTCAAGCGCACCGACGATCTGCCGGTAGTGGGTTCGCAGAACCTGTACCTGACCGGCCACGACGAAGTGCACTCGATCTCGAAGAACCTGAACGTGCCGAACGTGCGTTTCTGGATGAGCTTCGGCGAGCACTACATCAATGTGTTCACCGTGCTGAAGAACCTCGGCCTGCTCAGCGAGCAACCGGTGAAGACCGCCGAAGGCCTGGAAGTGGTGCCGCTGAAAGTGGTCAAGGCCGTGCTGCCGGATCCGGCCTCGCTGGCCCCGGGCTACACCGGCAAGACCTGCATCGGTGACCTGGTCAAGGGCACCAAGGACGGCCAGCCGCGCGAGGTGTTCATCTACAACGTGGCCGACCACGAAGAAGCCTACGCCGAGACCGACAGCCAGGGTATTTCCTACACCGCAGGCGTGCCTCCGGTAGCCGCCGCGCTGCTGGTTGCCCGTGGCCAGTGGGATGCCGGGCGCATGGTCAACGTCGAGGAGCTGCCGGCCGAGCCGTTCCTCAAGGCGCTGGACGTGATGGGCCTGCCGACCCGCGTCAAGGATGAAAAAGGCGATCGTCCATGGGACGCTGAAGCCTAAGCTGCACGATGAAGGGGCGCCAGATGGCGCCCCTTCTGTTTGTGGGATCTAACTGAGGGAGCGGGCTTGCCCCGCGATAGCGCTAGCACCGGCAAATCGCTACTTCCTGGCCTCCAGTATCAAGTTGAACGGCGTCTGCGTCGCCCGCCGGAAGTGCCTGAACCCCGCCTCCTCGAACACCGCCCGCAACCGAGCCTCCCCAGCCTGCGCCCCCAATCCCAACCCCACTTCCTGCGACAGTGAGTTCGGCGTGCAGATGAACGTCGAAGCCGCGTAGAACAAGCGCCCCACCGGGTTGATATTGGCGTCCAGAGTATCCTCGGCGAATGGCTCCACCAGCATCACCGTGCCATCGTCCTTGAGCGCCTGATAGGCGTGTCGTGCCGCGCCCACCGGGTCACCCATATCGTGTAAACAATCGAAGAAACACACCAGGTCCAGATCGTGGCCGGGATAGTCCTTGGCCGACGCCTGCTGGAAGCCGACCCGCTCGGCCACGCCTGCGTCACGCGCGCGCTCGCTGGCGGTGAGCACCGAAGGCGCATGGTAGTCGTAGCCGATGAAGCGCGAGGCGGGAAACGCCTCGGCCATGACAATGGTCGAGGCACCATGGCCACAGCCGACATCGGCCACCTGGGCGCCGGCCTGCAGCTTTTCCACCACCCCGTCCAGAGCCGGCAGCCAATCAGCCACCAGGAACGTTCGGTAGCCGGGTCGAAAGAAGCGCTCGGTGCCACTGAACATGCATGGATGGTGATCGCCCCAGGCCAGGGCGCCATCGCCGCGCATGGCTGCCACCAGCTTGTCCTTGTCATGGAACAGTGCCGCCAGCACCGAGGCGCCGCCGGCCATGTAGGCCGGCGAATCTTCCAGCGCCAAGGTCATGGCCTGCTCCTCGGGCAGGGTGAACTGTCCATCGTGATGCACCAGGTAACCCGCCGCGGCCTGGCCATTGAGCCACTCGCGTACCAGCCGTGGCTGGCAGCCGGTGCGCGCGGCCAGGGCCTCGGGCGTGACTGGCTGACTGTCGGCCATGGCCCGATACAGCCCCAGCTCATCCCCAAGGATGACATTGGCCAGCGTCGCCGCCGCCCCCATGTCGCCCACCAGCTTGCCCATGAACTCGTGAAGCCTTGCCTCGTCCATGACCTGCCCTCCTCTGCCAGAAGGCCACCGTCGGCGACGTCCGGTCCGGTAGGCGGTGGTCGGATGGTTGATCGGGTCGCATCTGCAACCGACCCGGGCTTTAAGTCTAGACCCGCCTGCGCTATCTTCGCCGCGCCGCAAGCTTGCCCGCCGACGGCGGACGACCGCATTCGCGATGCCTAAAGGAACTGTCAGCATGTTTTCCAGCCGTACCCTCGTCCTCACCCTGGGCGTTGCCTTCATCATTCTCGACCAGTGGGTAAAACTGATCGCCCTGGTCGCCCTGAACAATCACAGCTATGTCTATGGCAACCAGAGCGTCTGGCTGGACCTGGCCCTGAGCCTCAACCCCGGAGCGTTCCTCAGCCTCGGCGCCGGGCTGGCTCCGTGGCTCAAGCAACTGGTGTTCGTGGTCGCCGTCGGCGTGGTGTGCGCCTGGGCCATGGTCTGGGCCTGGCGCCACTGGCAATCGGCACCGGTCAAGGCCAGCGCGGCCTGGTTCATCGCCGTGGGCGGGCTGTCCAACTTGATCGACCGGGTGTTTCGCGACGGCCACGTGGTCGATTACCTGGTCCTCAACATCGGCACCCTGCACACCGGCGTGTTCAACCTGGCCGACATCGCCATCATGGCCGGTGCCACGGTGCTGGTGGTGGACGGCATTACCCGGCCGAGCAAAGGCTGATCCCGCCTCGCCAATGGGCCGTGCTGCGGGCCGCCCCAAGCGAGGCAAAGCCTGCGCACCTGAATGACCGAGGCCCTGCCAGCATCCGCAAGGCCTCAATCAGCTGCACTCGCTCAGTTCTTGCGACTACCGACACTCTCCAACTGCTCGAGCAACGCCTTGGCCAACGCCTTGTCGGAAAACGGATTCTGCCCGGTGATCAACTCACGATCGACCACTACATGGGGCTGCCAGGCCTGGGCATAACTCATGTCGCCTCCTGCGCCGGCCATGGCCTTGGCGGGATAGAACTGCAGGCGCTGCTCCTTGAGTGAGCCCTCGAACACCTGCTCCTCAGGGTCAGAGAAAATGGTCATGCGATAGCCCCGGTACGTCCAGTCGCTGGCCGCCGGGGTTTCGCCACGAGCGAGCGCGGCGCGGTAGGCAACCGGATCCTGCTGCGCAGACAGCAACGTGATCGGGCCGTGGCAAATGGCAGCCGTGGGCTTGCCGGCCTGGTGGAAGTGACGCAACAGGGCACCGACGTCGGGGTTGTTGGCCAGGTCGATCAGCGGCGCATGGCCACCCGGGATGAAGATCCCGACATAGCGGCCCATATCGCCCGCCAGTACCTCCTTCACCGACAGCGTGTCGTCGATATCCGGCAGGCTGTCGACCACCTGGCGGATACGCTGCATCTCGCGGGCATCGCCGCCGAAGTACATCGGATCGATCGAGCGCTCATCGACACTCGGCGCATTGCCCTTGGGAGTCACCAGCACCAGCTTGTAGCCGGCCTTGAGCAACTGGTCGGCAGGCACGCCGAATTCGTTGAGGTAGTAACCGGTGGGGTACGGTTTACCGTCCTTGAGCTGCAGCTGGTTCTCGCTGGACAACAGCACCAGTACCTCACCCTTCACAGCGGCGGCGGCCTGACCGGCCAGCAAAGTGCCAGCCAGTGCCAGCGCGACGGGAGCAATCATGTTCATGGTGTCTTCCTGATCAGTTGAATGGCGCGATATCCAGCCCGTGGGCAAGCTGGACTTGAGTCGGCGCGGCCAACCAGCCGGCGCTGGCGGCGCGATAGGCCTGGTAATGGGCACTGTTGCGATGGGCCTCGACGGCGGCGGCATCGACATACAGCTCGAACAGCTCGAACGCCAGTACCTCGCCCTCGCGGACGAACAGGTCATAGCGCAGGTTGCCGGGCTCGGCGCGGGTCTGCTCCACCATCAGGCGCAAGGCCTGTTCTGTGACCTCACGGTGTTCAGGATGCGGCTGGATAGTGGCGAAGATGGCAATGGTCACGGGCGTCTCCCTCAACAAGTTGGGCCCATCCTAACCAGCGCGTTATGATTCGATAATTCGAAAGCACTTATTCCTGTGATTCATTTTATGAATATCAGCAACAAGGACCTCAACCTGCTGCACCTGTTCCAGGTGCTCTATGAAGAGCGCAATGCCTCCCATGCAGCGCAACGGCTGGCCCTCAGCCAGCCCGCCCTGAGCCACAAGCTCAACAAGCTGCGCCAGCAGTTCGGCGACCCCTTGTTCGTGCGTGCGCCGCGTGGCCTCACGCCAACGCCCAGGGCCCATGAACTGGCGCCCCGGATACAGCAACTGGTTGCACAGCTACAGGACTTCTACAGGGATTGCGACGGCGATGATTTCCTCTCCCGCCCGACCCAGGTGCACCTTTACAGCACCGACTACCTGGAGCAGACCCTGCTGCCCAGGCTACTGCCGATCCTGCGCACCCAGGCACCGAACCTGACCCTGATCACCCACAACACCCAGGGCAACCTGCCACGCGAGGCGCTGGAAAAAGGCACCTGCGACCTGGCCATCGCCGGTTTCTACAACGGCTTGCCGGACACCTTCCATCAACAGCGCCTGCTCAGTGAGGACTTCGTGGTACTGGCCGCCGCCGACAACCCACACCTGACCGAGGGCATGGGCCTGGAGGCGTTCCTGGCCTGCGAGCATCTGCTGACCACACTCACCGGCGACCTCGATGGCCGGGTCGATCACGCCCTGCGGGCTATTGGTCGGCAACGTCGGGTGGTGGCCGGCCTGTCCAGCTTCATTGCCCCTACGCGCCTGGTGCGCGGCACCGACCTGCTACTCACCTGCCTGCGCTCGCTGGCCATCGAAGCGGTCGAGCGCGACCCCGGCCTGCGCCTGCACACCCTGCCCCTGGCGCTGCCTCGGGTGGAAGTGATGCAAATCTGGCACGCGCGTACCCACGTCGACCCCTTGCGTCGCTGGTTCCGGCAACAGGTATGGGAGGTGGCGCAGCAGGTCACTGCACCAGCTGGTTGATATCGATGATCGGCATCAGCACCGCCATGACGATCAGCAGCACCACCGCTCCCATATCGCCCACCAGCTTACCCATGAACTCATGAAGGCTTGCCTCGTCCATGACCTGCCCTCCTCTGCCAGAAGGCCACCGTCGGCGACGTCCGGTCCGGGAGGCGGTGGTGGGATGGATGATCGGGCCTTGTCTGCAACCGGCCCGAACTCAAGTCTGGACCCGCCGGCACTGCCCCTGCGGCTGCACATGTCCACTGAAACTCTCGGGCGGCCCGACGGGTCACAGCCAGTGCATGCAACAAGGATCACACCTTCAAGGAGACTGGACATGCCCTACCCCATGACATTCACACCCCCCTTCCGCCTGCTGGCCCTGGCCGGTGCCCTGCTGGCCTGCTCCACTTTGGCCAATGCCGACGACGTGCTGCTGGTCGGCAACAAGGCCGACGCCAGCGTGTCAGCCCTGGACACTGGCAGTGGCCAGGAAATCATCCGCCTGCCGGTAGGCACCGGCCCCCACGAGGTGGTGGTCAGTGGCAATGGCCTGCTCGCAGTGGTTGGCAATTACGGCGCGCAAGGCACGGCGAACAATAGCCTGAGCGTGATCGACTGGCCGACCCGGACGGTCGTGCGCACCATCGACCTGGGCGAAGACGCCCGCCCCCATGGCATTCGCTTCCTGCCCGACAGCCAGCGTGTGGTGGTCACCAGCGAAGCCAGCGAACGTCTGCTGGTGGTCGACCTGGCCCAAGGCAAAGTGCTCGACCGGATCGACGTCGGTGGCGGCAAACCGCACATGGTGGCGCTATCACCCGGTGCCGACCGCGCCTACGTCAGCCATGTCGAGAGCGGCACGCTGTCGGTGGTCGACCTGCTGCACAAGAAGAAAATCGCCGAGGTCCCCACAGGCGCCGGCAGCGAAGGCGTGGCGGTAACCCCCAGCGGCACCCAGGTATGGGTCAGCAACCGCGACGGCAACGAAGTGGTCATCGTCGATAGCAAGCGCCTGGAAGTCACCGACCGTATCCGCACCGGCCTGTTCCCGATCCGCGTCGCGATGACCCCGGATGGCAAGTATGCACTCGTCACCTGCGCCAAGTCGGCGGAATTGGCGGTGATCGATGTGGTGGCCAAGAAAGAGATCAAGCGCATCGGCCTGGCGCGCGAAGGCGCCGAATACCGCCGTACGATGCTCGGCGAAAAGGCGCTGCCGATTGGCGCGGTGGTCTCGCCGGATGGCAAGCGGGTCTATGTGGCGATCAGCGGCGGCGACGAAGTCGCGGTGATCAGCACCGCCAACTGGACCGAGAAGGCACGCTGGAAAGCCGGCCCCGAGCCGGATGCCCTGGCGATCGTGGTGCAGCCGAAAGAAGAGAGCTGAGCACCGCAAAGGCGCCTCGCGGGAGGCGCCTTTACCGAGCGCTCGGGCCATGGCTCACCCCCTCACTGCACCAGCTGGTTGATCTCGATGATCGGCATCAGCACCGCCATGACAATCAGCAGCACCACCGCGCCCATGATCACGATCATCAGCGGCTCGAGCAGCGCGGTCATGCCCATGGCGCGGCGCTCGATGTCCTTGGCCAGGCTGTCGGCGGCGCGGTCGAGCATCGGCGGCAGGTTGCCGGTCTTCTCGCCGCTGGCGATCAGGTGGATAAGCAGCGGCGGAAAGACCTTTTCCACCGCCAGCGCCGAGGCCAGCCCGGCACCCTCGCGCACCCGCGCGGCGGCCTCGCTGACACACTGGTCGAGGCGATCGTTGCCCAAGGTCTGGCGCGCCGCCTCCAGCGCACGCAGCAGCGGCACCCCGGCGCTGCCGAGGATCGCCAGCGTGGAGGCAAAGCGTGCCGTGTTCAGGCCCAGCACGAAACGGCCAAACAACGGCAGCCGCAGGATCCGGGCGTGCCAGGCCAGGCGCGCCGCCGGGGCGCGCAAGTAGACCCGCCAGGCCCAGACCGCCCCGGCCATCAGGGCGAAGCACAGCACGCCCCATTCGCGCACGAAGTCACTGGCCGCCAGCATCGCCAGGGTCAGCCCGGGCAGGTCCTGGCGTGCCTGGGTGAAGGCGCTGACCACCTGCGGCACCACGTAGCTGAGCAGGAAGATGACGATGCCCACCGACACCAGCCCGACCACGCCGGGGTAGATGAACGCGGTGAGTATCTTGCCGCGCAAGGTGTTGCGCTCCTCGATGTAGTCGGCCAGGCGCTCCATCACCTGGGCCAGGTCGCCGGACTCCTCGCCCGCCGCCACCAGTGCCCGGTAGATCTCGGGGAAGTCCCGCGGCCGCTGCGCCAGTGCGTCGGCCAGGCGCATGCCACTGCGCACATCGCCGCGCACCGCCCCCAACAACTGCGCCACATGCTTGCGCTCGGCCTGCTCCAGGGTCGCGCCCAGCGCCGCTTCCAGCGGCAGGCCGGCGGCCAGCAGGCTGGCCAGCTGACGCGTGGCCCAGGCCAGGTCGCCATCGCTCAGCCTGGCGCTGAACAGGCCCGCGCCCTGCCCGACAGCGGCCTGGGCCTCGACCTCCAGCGCGGTCAGCCCCAGGCCGCGCAGCTGCGCCATCGCGGCGCCCGGACTGTCGGCTTCGAGCAGCCCTTTGACGATATGCCCCTGGGCGTCGGCGGCTTCATAGCGATAACGGTTCATCAGGCATCCCGTGTCACGCGCAGGATCTCTTCCAGGCAGGTGCTGCCGCTGTCGACCCAACGCTGGCCGTCTTCACGCATGCTGCGCATGCCGTTGCCCCGGGCGGCGGCGCGCAGGGCCTGTTCATCGGCGCCCTGATGCACCAGGGCGCGTACGGTGTCGTCCACGCAAAACAGCTCGTGGATGCCGGTGCGCCCGCTGTAGCCACAGTGATTGCAATGCGCGCAGCCCACCGCCCGGTACTGCCCGGGCGCGGCTGGGTCGGGCTCGCGGCAGTGCGGGCACAGGCGCCGCACCAGGCGCTGGGCCAGCACGCCGAGCAGCGCCGAGGCCAGCAGGAACGGCTCGACGCCCATGTCGACCAGGCGGTTGACCGCCGACACAGCATCGTTGGTGTGCAGCGTGGCCAGCACCAGGTGCCCGGTCAGCGAGGCCTGCACGGCAATCTGCGCGGTCTCCAGGTCGCGGATCTCGCCGATCATGATCACGTCCGGGTCCTGGCGCAGAATGGCGCGCAGGGCCACGGCGAAGCTCATGTCGATGCGCGCGTTGACCTGGATCTGGCTGATCCCCGGCAGGTCGTATTCCACCGGGTCCTCGACGGTGAGGATGTTGCTGACACTGGCATCCAGCCGCGCCAACGCAGCGTACAGGCTGGTGGTCTTGCCCGAGCCGGTGGGGCCGGTGACCAGCACGATGCCATGGGGCTGGCGGATCAACTGGTCCAGCCGCGCCAGCACTGCGGCGTCCATGCCCAGCGCCTCCAGGCGCAGGCGCCCGGCCTGTTTGTCCAGCAGGCGCATCACCACGCGCTCGCCATGGCCGGTGGGTACGGTGGACACGCGGATATCGATGGGCCGCCCGGCCACGCGCAGGGCGATGCGGCCGTCCTGGGGCAGGCGCTTCTCGGCGATGTCCAACTGCGCCATGATCTTGATCCGCGACACCAGGGCGCCGTGCAACGCCTTGCGCGGCGAGACCACGTCGCGCAGTGTGCCGTCGACCCGGTAGCGCACCAGGCAGTGGCTCTCGAATGGCTCGATATGGATATCGCTGGCCTGGTCGCGGGCCGCCTGGGTGAGCAAGGCGTTGATCATGCGGATCACCGGCGCGTCGTCCTGGGCCTCGAGCAGGTCGGTGACTTCCGGGATGTCCTGCAGCAGGCGGTCGAGGTCCACTTCGTTCTCCGCCGCGCCCACCACCGCCGCAGCGCTGCCGGTATCGGCGTAGGCGCTGACCAGCAAGGCGTCCATGTTCGCATCGGTCACCGCTTCGACAGCCACCGGGCCAAAGCGCCGACGCACCTCTGCCAACGCCCAGCCCGGGCTCGAAGGGCAACACGAGAGTACCGCCCTCGCCTCGTCATCGACCTGCAGCACCACCCGCTGGGCCTTGGCCCAGGCATACGGCAGGCGGCTCAACGGGCCACCTCGTCCACCGGCACGGCACGGATCGAGGCCCGTGGTGCCTGAGATGACACCGGCCGCGCGCGGCCCTGGTCGGGCACGCCCTGCTCCACCGGCGGCAGCAGCGGCATGTCCATGTCCGGCAGCGCCCAGGAATGCTCGGGCTTGAGGTTGCCCTGGGTACGGCGGATGAAGTCGTAGCGGTTCAGGGTGATGCTGCGCCCGGCCGCGGCATCGCGCACGATGTACGGGCGCAGGAACACCATCAGGTTGGTCTTGGTGCTGGCCCGGCGCTCGCTGCGAAACAACGCGCCGACCCCCGGCAGCCCGGACAGCCACGGGATACCTTCGTTGCTCTGGGTGTAGCCGTCCTGGAGCAACCCGCCGAGGACCATGATCTGGCCATCGTCGAGCAGGATGCTGGTGTCGATGGCGCGCTTGTTGGTCACCGTGCCGGCGGCACTGGAGGCGCGCTGGTCGACGCTGCTGACCTCCTGGTAGACGTCGAGCTTGACCGTGCCGCCCTCGGAGATCTGTGGCCGCACGTTCAGGCGCAGGCCCACTTCCTCGCGCTGGATGGTCTGGAATGGGTTGTTGCTGTTGCCGCCGCCATCGGTGACGTACTGGCCGCTGACGAAGGGGATGGTCTGGCCGACGAAGATGCTCGCCGCCTCGTTGTCCAGGGTCAGCAGGTTGGGTGTCGACAGCACGTTGCTGCCACCCTTGCTGGTCAGCGCACGGGCCAGCACCTTGAGGTCGAGCACCTCGCCGATGCCGGGGATCTTCACCGTGCCATCGACCACGCCCACCGACAGCCCCTTCGGCAGTACGTCGATGCTGCTCGGCCCCTTGACCAGCCCGCTGCCACCGAGGTTGGCGCCGCCGAACACGCCATTCTTGCCAAGGTTGCCGGCTTGCCACTGGATGCCGAATTCATTGGCGTCGTCCTCGCCGACCTCGACGATAAGGCTTTCCACAACCACCTGGGCGCGGCGCTGGTCAAGCTGGTCGATGACCTCGCGCAGGCTGCGGTACAGCGGCTCGGGGGCGGAAATCAGCAGGGTGTTGGTGGTCTTGTCGGCCTGGATGGTCGCGCCGCCAGCGGAGAACGCGGTGCCTTGGTCGTTCTGCTGCGCGCTGGCGCCGTAGCCGTTCGGCGTGCTGCCGGCGCCCAGACCGTTGCCGCGGTTCTGGCTGCCAGTTGTGCTGTTGTTCTGCATGCCGGTGTTATTGCCGGTGCTGGCGCTGTTGCCGTTGCCACTGCCGCCGGTGAGCATGCCGCCACCGCTGAGCAGCGCGCGCGTGCCGTCGGCAGTGGCGCTGTCGCTCTCGCCGGTCAGCAGCCCGCGCAGGCTCTGCGCCAGCTTGTCGGCCTGGGCGTTGCGCAGGTACACCACGTGCAGGTTGCCGGCGCTGTTCTGCGCATTGTCGAGTTTGTAGACCAGGTCGCGGGCCAGCTGGGTACGTTCGGGACTGCCGGAACGGATCACCACGCTGTTCGAGCGCGGATCGCCCAGCACGCTGATCTTCTGGGTCGGGTCGCTGCCCTGGCTGTCGAGCAGCTCATTGACCATGCTGGCGATGTCGCTGGCGATACCGTTGTTGATCGCCACCACATCGGTGTCGATGGCGCTGGGGATGTCGACCCGATCGAGGATCTGCGCGACCCGCTCGAGGTTTTCGGCGTAATCGGTGACGACCAGGGTGTTGTTGCCCGGGTAGGCGTTGATCGGGTTGTCCGGCGAGACGATCGGGCGCAGCACCGGGATCAGGTTGACGGCATTTTCATACTGCAGACGGAAGGTCCGGGTGACCATGCCGTTGCCGGCGTCGCGGTCACCGCTCACCAGCGCGCCGCCGAGCAACTTGGCGTCGGCCTGGGGCACCACCTGGGCCACGCCGCCGACATCGACCACGCTGAAGCCCTGCATGCGCAGGGCCGACAGCAGCATGGAATAAGCCTTGGCGGCAGGCACCTCGCCTTCGGAAACCAGGGTCAGCTGGCCCTTGACCCGTGGATCGACCAGGAACTGGCGACCGGTGGCGCGGGACAGGCCGCGCACCACTGCCTGGATATCGGCATCGACGAAGTTCAGCTGTACCGGCTGGTCGCCCAGTGGATTGGCTGGCGCGGGTGCGGCCACGGCGCGGCTGTGGCGCTGGCCGACGCGAGGCGGTGCCTGGCGCTGCAGCGGGCGGCTCTGCGGTTCGCGGTGATCCAGGGTGCCCGCCGTGGCACCGGCTTCGGCCAGCGGGCGGCCCAGCTCGCTGCTGGCCAGGGGGCGTTGCACGCTCGGCGCGCTGGCACAGGCGCTGAGCGCCAGGGCCAGGAGCAAGGGCGCGAACGGCAATCGCGGTGAACGGAGGCACGTCATGAAGGGTCCTTAGCGCCATGCGCCTGAGTCATGCGAAGGGTTCCGGAAAAAGTCACCGGGCTGCCTGGGCCGCTGGTCGGGTCTCGGCGCAGCGCCAGCTGGCCAACACCAAGCCCGAGGCGCGGTGGTACTGCCTGCAGCCAGGCCATGGCCGCTTCCGCGGGGGCCCGCTGCCAGCCCAGGCGCCAGGTATCGCCCTCGCCGTCGAGCTGTGACTGCGCCAGCAGGCCAGCCTGCTCCAGGCTCTGGCGCAAAGCCTGGGTGGTATCCGCTGGCCGTTGTGCCAGGCGCTCGCCGAGCAAGGCATCGAGCGCCTGCGCCTGGCTGCGCAGCTTGGGTGTTTCGGCCTGCCAGTGGTCGATCCGGGCCAGGGCGGGAAGCAGCAGTACCTGCCAGCAGAACAGCGCGCCGAGCAAGCCGCCTGCCAGGGCGACCGCACGACGCTCCCTCGCGGCCAGGGCTTGCCAGCGTTGCCGGCCCTGCCCGCGCAGCAGGCCCAGGCGGGCCTTAATCGACATGGGCCAGCTCCTCACCGGATGGGTTGGCTGCCCTCAGGGTCCAGCCTTGCCCACTGGCCTGGCCCTCGATGCCGCGTGCGGCGAGGTCGGCCTGCCAGGCGCTGTCCGCCGGGGCCTTGCCACCATCGTCCAGGGGCGTGAGACGCAGCACGCCATCCTGATAGTCCAGTGCCTCGACATTACCCGCGAGGAACGGCATGACCTGTCCGGCGCCGTCGAGCAAGGCCGCCAGCCCCGAGCCGGCGCCGCCCTGCCCGCCCTGCAGTTGCTGACGCGCCTGCTGCAACGGGTTGAGAACCACCGGCAACTGCGGGAAGGCCATGCGCACCTGGGCGACCATGTAGGCGCGCAGCCGCTCGCCCTCGTCGGCCAGGTGCGCGGCATAGAGGTTCAAGCCCAGGCACCAGATCACTGCCGCCGCGCCCCAGATCGCCAAGGTGCGTCCCATCGCTGGCGATTTCACCGGCCCGGCAAGCCCGCCGGCCAAATCGACCGACGACGCTGTATCGTCCTGCCGGGCGAACAGCCCGGCCACGCGGATGCCATCGGCCTGCAGCCACGCCTGCAGACGCGCCATCTGCGCAAGGCCCAGCCAGGCCACGGCGACCTGCCCATCAGCCTGGCGCGGCCCGTGCGCCACATGGACCTGCCCGACATCGCCAAGCACCAGCCCCTGGACCGCGCAGCCCACCGCCGCGCTCAACCGCTTGCCCGTCAGCGGTGGCAAGGCCAGGGCCAGGGCCAGGCTGTCGTGCGCATGCAGGTGCAGGCGCCAGGGCGCGCCCTTGGCCTGGCGCTGCAACTGCGCGCGGGTGGCCTGGCCACCACGCTCGGCCTGGCGGTAATCCAGCAGCGAGGCATCCTCCAGCTCCGCCAACGGCGGCAGCTGCACGTCAACCAGCGTACTCATGCGCCCACCCGGCTCCAGATGACATCCGGCAACTGCCCCTCGCGCTGGCGCAGCAGCGCCTGCAGGGGTAGTTCACGGCTGCCCAGGCGCGCCTGGCCGCGCAGGCGGAACCAGTCGCTGTTGATCCCCACCCGCACATTGGCCATGGCCAGCTGCGGCATGCGCAAACGGTTGACGAAATCGCCCCGGTTGATGAACCAGCGCCCACTGTCGCGCTCGGCCACCAGCGCCATGGCCTGCTGCAGCGACAGCCCCGGCACCTGCGCGGCAAGCACTTCGGCGCTGGCGGTGTTGCCATTGATCCAGGTCAGCGCCGGCAGTACCGTGACGAATCGGCGCAGGCGTTGCAGGGCCTGGCCATCCATGCCCTTGAGCCGGGCCAGGGCATCGACGCTGCGCAGCATCGGGCGCCTGGCCGGCAACGGCTCGGCGGCAACGGCCGGCGAGGTCGCACGGCCGCCTTGCAGGCCTTGACCGGCACTGCTGGGGGATACCGGCGGGCGCCGTGGGTAGCTGTCGATCACCTGCCCGGCAATGGCCGTGGCCAGCCGCTCGCCGATGCCGATCAGCGCGCACAGGCGCTGGAAGGCCGCCAGTGCCTCGCTGTCCACCTGGCCATCGACTACCAGGTTGCGCAGGTTGAACTTGCCCTGCTCATCCTCCAGCTGCCCGTCAAAGCGCACGCTACCGGACGGCACATCGCGCATCGGTCGCGCCCAGGGCTGGCCACCACGTACCAGCGGATCGCGCAGGCGTTGTTCGAACAACACCCGACGGCTCAACTGCAGGCCGCCTTCCAGAGCCCATTGTCCCTGCAGCGCCATCTGGCGGTTCTCTATCTGCCGGGTCTGCAGCCCCTGGCGTTCGATCATGCCTGCGGCGATCACCGCCACCACCGCGGCAATCAACAGCGCACTGATCACGGCCATGCCTTCCTGGCGCGCCATGGCCGGTCACAACTGCCAGGAGCCGAGGTCGGCGTTCACCCCGTCGCCCCCGGCCTGGCCGTCGGCGCCCAGGGAAAACACATCGATCTCGCCGTTGGCGCCCGGATTCAGGTACTGGTAAGGGCGGCCCCAGGGGTCGTTGGGCAGGCGGTCGAGGTAGGCACGCCATTGGCCATCCTTGGCCTGTGCCGGCTTCTCCACCAACACCTTCAGGCCCTGGTTCTGGTTCGGGTAGGCGCCGTTGTCCAGGCGGTACAGCTTCAGTGCCTGCATCAACCCGCCGATGTCCTGGCGGGCCGCCGTGGCGCGCGCCTGGTCGGGGCGGTCGAGCACCTTGGGCACCACCATCGCCGCGAGAATCCCGAGGATCACCACCACCACCATGATCTCGATCAGGGTGAAGCCCTGCTGGCGCAAGCGGCGGGCGGGAAGGTTGCGGCGGGCGATCTGCATCTCGGCATTCCTTGCGTGAGTTCGAATCGGGGGCCGATTGTGGCAAGACGGTATGTCACGGATATTGAAAAAGCTCGGGAGTCGGCGTCGTCAAAGCGTCATCGGGCCGCTCTACAATGCTGCTTTGCCTTGCGCGAAAGGTGCCCTGTGCGTGCCACCGAGGATGGTTTCACCCTGATCGAAGTGCTGGTGGCGTTGACCATTGTGGCGGTGGCCATGGCCGCCGCCGTGCGCGCCAGCGGCTTGATGACCCAGGGGAACGGGCTGTTGCGCGACAAGGCGCTGGCCTTGCTCGCCGCCCAGGGACGCCTGGCCGAACTGCGCCTGGAAGGCAGCGCCAGGCCAGGCATCAGGCAGTTCGAATGCGACCAGGGCCGCCTGCGCTTGCGCTGCGAGCAGCGCGTGTCGCGCTCGCGGCAAGGGCTGCTGGAGGTGTCGCTGCAGGTGTTCGACCGCCAGCATGAAGGGCCGGCGCTGGCGCGGTTGCAGACGTTGCTCGGGGGCGCCGAGGCTGCGCCCTCCACGTAAGAAGCGGGCGTGCCCGCTCCCCCGTGGCGGGTACCAGCCCCTCAGAACGCGTAGCGGGTGGTCAGCATGAAGTTGCGTGGGTCACCGTAGTAACCGCCGTTGTAGAAGCCCAGGTTGTTAAAGTACTTCTTGTCGGTGAGGTTGTTGCCGTTGAGGGTCACCGACAACTGCTCGGTCACCTGGTACCGCGCCAGCGCATCCAGGGTCAGGTAGTTCGACTGGGTGTAGCGGATGGTCTCGCCCGCCGCCACCGGGCTGTCCAGGTCCTTCCAGATCTTGCTCTGCCAGTTGGCCGAGCCGCCCACGGTAAGCTTGTTCCACACCCCCGGCAGGCGGTAGGTGGTGGACAGGCGCAGCAGGTTCTCCGGCTCGATGGTGGAGATCTTGTCGCCCTCGCCATCGCGGGTGATACGGTGGGTGAAGCCACCCTGCACATGCCAGTCCGGGGTCAGCTCGCCCGCCACTTCCAGCTCGAAGCCACGGGTCTTGGCGCCCTGGATCGCCCGGTAGATGCCACGGTTGGTGGACGGGTCGGTGCGGTCGAGTTCAGCGAGGTTGTCCTGGCGTACCTCGAACAGCGCCAGGCTGGCGTTGAGACGCCCGTCGTAGAACTCGCCCTTCAGGCCCAGCTCATAGGCGTCGCCCTCCTCCGGCTCGATCATCTTGCCGTTGGCGTCCTGCTCGGTCTCGTGCGGCTTGAAGATGCTGGTGTAGCTGCCATACACCGACCAGCTGTCGTCCAGGTCATAGACCACGCCGGCATAGGGTACGACCACGCCGTTCTCTTCCAGGTCCTGGGTCTTGCTGCGCTGGCCGCTAGTGGTGTCCAGGCGGGTGCTGTCGAGCTGCCAGTTGGACAGGCGACCACCGAGGATCACCGACAGTTTGTCGGTGGGCTTGAAGCGGCCGGTCAGGTAGGCCGCGTCTTCCTGCACACGGGTATCGACCTTCGACAGCGGACGCCCCCAGTCGGGTTCGCTGAACTCGCCGCGCCACTGGTAGATGTTGGCGCCACCGAAAAGGAACGGCCAGTTGCTTTCATGGGCGCGCACGTCGCGGTGGGAAATACCCGCTACCAATTCGTGCTCACGCCCCAGCAACTGGAACGGGCCACTGGCGTACAGGTCGTAGGCGTTCTGGTCGGTCTGGTAGCGGTAGCGGCCCAGCCACACGCCCATGCCGGCTCCCGTGGCGGCATCGGGGTAGCCACTGGCAGCCGAACCCAGGCGCATCGGCGCATCGGTCTCGCTGCGAGTGGCCGAGGCCTTGAGCGTCCAGTCGTTGGCCAGGCGCTGCTCGAGGGTGACGAACAGGTTGTCGGCGGTGTTGTCCCAGGCACTCCACTTGGCCCCGGGGTTGAACGAGCGCGCCATGCCAAAGCGGTTGCCCTGGCTGTCCAGCAAAGGTGTCGACGGCCCCCAGGACGAACCTTCCGGGCGGTTGCTCTGGCGGCTCAGGCCGACGCTGAGCAAGGTGTCATCGCTGAGGTCGGCCTCGACGATGCCGTACATCACCTGTTTCTTCTCGGACAGGTTGTCCATGAACGACTGGCCGTCCTCGTAGGCCGTGACCAGGCGCCCGCGCACATTGCCGTCCGGTGTCAGCGCGCCGCCGATGTCGAACTCGCCACGGTAGGTGTCCCAACTGCCGGCGCCGAGCGATACATAGCCGGACAACTCGCGGGTCGGCCGCTTGCGCACCAGATTGACGGTCGCCGACGGGCTGCCGAAGCCACTGAGCAGGCCCGTGGCGCCACGCAGCACCTCGACCCGGTCGTAGATCACCAGGTCGGTCTGGTCGATGCCATTGCCGAAGCGGAAGGCCGCCGGGATGCCATCGACCTGGAAGTTGTCGATGTCGAAGCCACGGGCCTTGAAACTGGCGCGGTTGCTGTCGAGCTTGGTGACGGTGACGCCAGGCGTCTTGCCCAGCACATCGCTGATGCTGGTGAGGTTCTGGTCATCCATCTGCTGGCGGGTGATGACCGTGACCGACTGCGGCGTTTGCCGTGGCGACAAGGCCATGCGCGTGGCGGTGCGGCTGGCGCCGGTGGTGTAGGACCCGCTGCCTTCGGTGGTCTCGCCCAGCGCGGTATCGGTGATGGCGGTGGCGCCCAGCTCCAGGGTGCCCTTGCCGCTGGCGGTTTCGGCCCAGGCCGGGCCGGCCGGCGCGGCGAGGCTTGCCGCGAGGATGGCCAGTGCCAGCGGATGGCGCTGGCGGACGGTGGTGGCGTTCCCTGCCCTTTGAACCGTGTTCAGAGAGTGCTGTCGTTGCACGCTTGTCGACCCCTAGTTGTTGTGTCTGCTTGATGCAGGTGGGGCTAATCACTGGCGATTGTTGTGGTTGTGCGCCCGTTCTGCGACGGCTGCGGCGCATCCTAGGGTTTTTACGAATTTTTTACAATTGCGAATATTTCGCATTGATTGGATCCAGGCAAAGAAATGTAACAGCCTGCCATTCGGCAACCCCGGCGAACGCGACTAGGCTCAATGGCATGTGATGCCGGGCCCCTCTGACGGTTTGCGCCGCCATGTCGGAATCACTGTTGCCATGCAACGTCGACAATCAAGGAGGGGCTCATGACAGCTCTGCACACTTTTCTTTTCACGCCTTTTCTCGGTACCAGCGCCTGGTTGTGGCTGGTCTTCATCACCATCGTCATCGCCTTGCTGGTCCTCGACCTCGGTGTGCTGCACCGCCAGGACCGCGAGATCGAGATGCGCGAAAGCCTGCTGCTGTATTCGGGCTACTTCAGCGTCGGCGTGCTGTTCGGCGTATGGGTCTGGTATGAACTCGGGGCGCAGCCGGCGCTGGAGTTCTACACCGGTTTCCTGGTCGAGCAATCGTTGTCGATGGACAACGTGTTCGTCATGGCGATGATCTTCAGCTTCTTCGCCATCCCCCGCCGCTATCAGCACCGCGTGCTGTTCTGGGGCATCCTCGGGGTGGTGGTGCTCCGGGCGATCATGATCGGCGTGGGCGCCGCGCTGGTACAGCACTTCGCCTGGGTCCTGTATATCTTCGGCGCCTTCCTGCTGTTCACCGGAGTGAAGATGGCGCTGTCCAAGGATGATGCCCACCCGGACCTGGCCAACAACCCGGTGCTGCGCTTCGTGCGCCGGCACATGCGGGTGACCGACCAGCTGCATGGCCGGCACTTCTTCGTCCATCTCACGCCGCCGGGAACGGACCGCGCCATCCGCTATGCCACACCGCTGTTCCTGGCCCTGGTGCTGATCGAGCTGGCCGACCTGGTGTTCGCCGTCGACAGCGTGCCGGCGATCTTCGCCATCACCCAGGACCCGTTCATCGTCTACACCTCGAACATCTTCGCCATCCTCGGCTTGCGCTCGCTGTACTTCGCCCTGGCGGCACTGATGCACCGCTTCGTCTACCTCAAGTACGCCCTGGCGTTGGTGCTGATCTTCATCGGCTGCAAGATCTTCTGGCACGGGCTGGTGGGCAAGGTGCCGGCCGGCATTTCGCTGGGGGTCACGTTCGGGCTGTTGCTCGGCGGCGTGCTGCTGTCGTTGCTGCGCACACGCAATCAGCAGCAACCGGCCGAACAACAACCAGCACAGGACGAACCACTGCCCACAGAAAACAAGCCGACCGCCATTGCCGCCGACAACATTGCCGAGAAGAAAGGCCCGCACCTGCGGGTCTGATCAGGGCACGAGCCCCTCGACGATGATCACCTGCGCCATCGCCGCCCCCTGGCGATGGCGGCAGGCCTCCTGGTACAGGTCCGAGCGATAGCAGGCCACGGCCTGCTCATAGGAATCGAACTCGATCACCACGCTGCGCTGCGGCGTCGCCCGCCCCTCCAGCGCTTCGCTGCGCCCGCCCCGGGCCAGGAAGCGCCCGCCAAAGGCGACGAACGCCGCCGGGGCGCGCTGGGTGTATTGCAGGTATTGCTCGGGGTCGGTGACGTCCACATGGGCGATCCAGTAGGCCTTCATTCGTCGCGCTCCGGTTGCATGGTCATTATCGTATTATGGTATACCATAAAACTTTCCTGACCAGTATGAGCGTGCAACATGGCCTTCAACAACATCGAAGAACTCCTCGACGACTACCGCCAGGGCCGGATGGTCCTGCTGGTGGACGACGAGGACCGGGAAAACGAAGGTGACCTGCTGATCGCCGCCGAGCGCTGCGACGCCCAGGCCATCAACTTCATGGCCCGCGAGGCGCGTGGCCTGATCTGCCTGACCCTCACCGACGAGCACTGCCAGCGCCTGGGCCTGGAGCAGATGGTGCCAAGCAACGCCAGCATGTTCGGTACCGCTTTCACCGTCTCGATCGAAGCCGCCAGCGGTGTGACCACCGGCATTTCCGCCGCCGACCGGGCACGCACGGTGGCCGCGGCCATGGCCGCCGACGCCCGCCCCGAAGACCTGGTACAGCCCGGCCACATATTCCCCTTGCGTGCCCGCGAAGGCGGCGTGCTGACCCGCGCCGGGCACACCGAGGCCGGTTGCGACCTGGCCCGCCTGGCAGGCTTCAGCCCGGCATCGGTGATCGTCGAGGTGCTCAATGACGACGGAAGCATGGCCCGCCGGCCCGACCTGGAAGTGTTCGCCGCCCGGCATGGCATCAAGATCGGCACCATCGCCGACCTGATCCACTACCGGCTGAGCACCGAGCAGACCATCAAGCGCATCGGTGAACGCGCATTGCCCACGGTGCACGGCAACTTCCGCCTGGTGACCTACGAAGACCGCATCGAAGGCGGCGTGCACATGGCCATGGTCATGGGCGAGATCCGCCGCGAGCAGCCCACCCTGGTGCGCGTGCATGTGATCGACCCGCTGCGCGACCTGGTTGGCGCCGAGTACGCAGGCCCGGCCAACTGGACGCTGTGGGCGGCGCTGCAGAAGGTCGCCGAGGAAGGTGCCGGGGTGGTGGTGATCCTGGCCAACCATGAATCCTCCCAGGCCCTGCTCGAACGCGTGCCGCAACTGACTCAGCCGGCCCGGCCCTACCAGCGTGGCCAGTCGAAGGTCTACTCGGAGGTCGGCACCGGCGCGCAGATTCTCCAGGACCTGGGCGTGGGCAAGCTGCGCCACCTGGGGCCGCCACTCAAGTACGCCGGGCTGGCCGGGTACGAGCTGGAGGTGGTGCAGAGCATTCCGTTCGAGGGCAATTGATTTCACGGGGCTGCAAGCACTGCCTGTCAGCGGGCTCCCACAGGGACCTCGCAATTCCTGAGACCCGCAGCGTATCTGTGGGAGCCGGCTTGCCGGCGATGGGCCGCAAAGCGGCCCTGTCGCCACGCGGAGTGATGGCCGGTCAGCGCCGACCTCTTGCGAAAAGTTTGGAATACCATAATATGACATTCCGTAGACCTTGATTCTGCCGGCCGTACCTACACTGACATGACGGCCACGCTCCACCCGTTTGACGCTGCTCCCCGAACATGATTGGCGGGCGACAGAAGCCCGCCTCGAATAACAAAAGCAACGAGGGCGTAACCATGCTGTTGAGCAAACGAGTAACCGCAGTGCTGTCCGCCAGCCTGCTGACCCTGGCTTGCCAGGCCACCCAGGCGGCCGACAGCCTGAACTTCGTCAGCTGGGGCGGGACCACCCAGGATGCGCAGAAGGCCGCATGGGCCGAACCCTTCAGCAAGGCGTCCGGCATCAAGGTGGTGCAGGACGGCCCCACCGACTACGGCAAGCTCAAGGCCATGGTCGAAAGCGGCAACGTGCAGTGGGACGTGGTCGATGTCGAAGCCGACTTCGCCCTGCGCGCCGCCAGCGAAGGCCTGCTCGAACCCCTCGATTTCAAGCAGATCCAGCGCGACAAGATCGACCCCCGCTTCGTCTCCGACCATGGCGTCGGCTCGTTCTTCTTCTCCTTCGTGCTCGGCTACAACGAGGGCAAGCTCGGCGCCAACAAACCGGTGGATTGGTCCGCCCTGTTCGACACCAAGACCTACCCCGGCAAGCGCGCCCTGTACAAGTGGCCCAGCCCCGGCGTGCTCGAACTGGCCCTGCTGGCCGACGGCGTGGCGCCAGACAAGCTCTACCCGCTGGACCTGGACCGCGCCTTCAAGAAGCTCGACACCATCAAGAAAGACATCGTCTGGTGGGGCGGCGGCGCCCAGTCGCAGCAACTGCTGGCCTCGGGTGAAGCCTCGCTCGGACAGTTCTGGAACGGCCGCGTGTATGCCTTGCAGCAGGACGGCGCGCCGGTCGGCGTGAGCTGGAAGCAGAACCTGGTCATGGCCGATTTCCTGGTCATCCCCAAAGGCGCGAAGAACAAGGACGCAGCCATGAAGTTCCTGGCCAACGCCAGCAGCGCCGAAGGCCAGGCCGAGTTCGCCAACAAGACCGCCTACGCCCCGGTCAACGTCGACAGCGTGGCCAAGCTCGACAAAGACCTGGCGCCGAACCTGCCGACTGCCTACGCCCAGGACCAGGTGACCCTGGACTTCGCCTACTGGGCGAAGAACGGCCAGGCCATCGCCGCCCGCTGGAATGAGTGGCTGGTCAAATGAAAGTCGCCATCAATGCCCTGCACAACGCGCAAGGTGCCCCCAGCGGCACCGGCGCGCCCGGGGCGGCCGAGCGTCGCCCGCCCATCAGCCAACGCTGGCGCGGCAGCCGCAACCTGCTGCCGGCGCTGCTGTTCCTTGGCCTGTTCTTCTTCGCCCCGCTAGTCGGCCTGCTGCTGCGCGGGGTGCTGGAGCCCGAGCCGGGCCTTGGCAACTATGCGCAGCTGTTCGCCAACTCGGCCTATGCCCGGGTGCTGTTCAACACCTTCTCGGTGGCCGGCCTGGTCACCCTGATCAGCGTGCTGCTGGGCTTCCCGCTGGCCTGGGCGATCACCCTGGTGCCCAAGGGCTGGGGCCGCTGGCTGCTGAACATCGTGCTGCTGTCGATGTGGACCAGCCTGCTGGCGCGCACCTACTCGTGGCTGGTGCTGCTGCAGAGCTCGGGGGTGATCAACAAGGTGTTGATGGCACTGGGTATCATCGATGCGCCGCTGGAGATGGTGCACAACCTCACTGGCGTGGTGATCGGCATGAGCTACATCATGATCCCGTTCATCGTCCTGCCGTTGCAGGCGACCATGCACGCCATCGACCCGATGGTGCTGCAGGCAGGCTCGATCTGCGGCGCCAGCCCCTGGACCAACTTCTGGAAGGTGTTCCTGCCGCTGTGCCGCTCGGGGCTGTTCTCCGGCGCGCTGATGGTGTTCGTGATGTCGCTCGGTTACTACGTCACCCCGGCCCTGCTCGGCGGCGCGCAGAACATGATGCTGCCCGAGTTCATCATCCAGCAGGTGCAGTCGTTCCTCAACTGGGGCCTGGCCAGCGCCGCCGCCGCGCTGCTGGTGGTGATCACCCTGGTGCTCTTCTACCTGTACCTGAAGCTGCAGCCGGAGTCCCCGGTCGGCAACGCGAGGTAAACCGCCATGCTGCTTTCCCCCAATGCCATGGGTCGCCCACTGCGCACCGGGCTGTACCTGACCACCGGTCTGATCGCCGCCTTCCTGCTGCTGCCGGTGGTGTTCATCATCCTGCTGTCGTTCGGCTCGTCGCAGTGGCTGGTGTTCCCGCCACCAGGCTGGACCTTGAAGTGGTACGCGCAGTTCTTCGCCAACCCCGAGTGGATGGATGCGGCGCTGGCCAGCCTCAAGGTGGCGCTGCTCACCACCTTCGCCGCCGTGGCGCTCGGCCTGCCCACTGCCTTTGCCCTGGTGCGCGGTCGCTTCCCGGGCCGCGAGCTGCTGTACGGGCTGTTCACCATGCCGATGATCGTGCCCCTGGTGATCATCGCCGTGGCGGTGTACGCGCTGTTCCTCAAGCTGGGCTACACCGGCACCTTGTTCGCCTTCGTGGTCAGCCACGTGATCGTCGCCCTGCCCTTCACCATCATCTCGATCATCAACTCGCTCAAGCTGTTCGACCAGTCCATCGAGGACGCCGCGGTGATCTGCGGCGCCTCGCGCCTGCAGGCGATCGTCAAGGTGACCTTCCCGGCGATCCGCCCGGGCATGATCGCCGGCGGCCTGTTCGCCTTCCTGGTGTCCTGGGACGAAGTGGTGCTGAGCGTGATGATGGCCAGCCCCGACCTGCAGACCCTGCCGGTGAAGATGTGGACCACCCTGCGCCAGGACCTGAGCCCGGTAATCGCGGTGGCCTCGACGCTGCTGATCGGCCTGTCCCTGCTTGTGATGTTCATTGCCGCCGCCCTGCGCCGGCGCGCCGAAAACGCCTGACTGCCTGGAGACAATGACAATGAGTGCAGTGATTAAAGACGATACCCGCAACCAGACCCTGGTCAGCCTGCGCGGCCTGAACAAGCACTACGGCGACTTCACTGCCGTGGACAACCTGGACCTTGAGATCCAGGACGGCGAGTTCCTCACCTTCCTCGGCTCCAGCGGCTCGGGCAAGTCCACCACCCTGTCGATGCTGGCCGGCTTCGAGACGCCCAGCAGCGGCGAGATCCTGGTCGACGGCCAGTCGCTGGTCAACGTGCCGCCGCACAAGCGCGACATCGGCATGGTGTTCCAGCGCTACTCGCTGTTCCCGCACCTGAACGTGCGCGACAACATCGGCTTCCCCCTGGCCATCCGCAAACTCGGCGCCGACGAGACCCGCAAGCGCGTGGAGGCCATGCTCAAGCTGGTACGCCTGGAACCCTTCGCCCACCGCAAGCCCTCGCAGATGTCCGGCGGCCAGCAGCAGCGCGTGGCGATCGCCCGGGCGCTGGTGTACGAGCCGCGCATCCTGCTGATGGACGAGCCACTCGGCGCGCTGGACAAGAAGCTGCGCGAAGACCTGCAGGACGAACTGCGCCAGCTGCACCGGCGCCTGGGCATCACCATCGTCTACGTGACCCACGACCAGGAGGAGGCAATGCGCCTGTCCCAGCGCATCGCCATCTTCAGCCATGGCCGCATCGTCGGCCTGGGCACCGGCTACGACCTCTACCAGAACCCGCCGAATGCCTTCGTCGCCTCGTTCCTGGGCAACTCCAACTTCCTGCGCTTCACTGCCAGCGGCAACGGCGGCGGACACTTCGAGGGCCAGCCGGTGGCGGTGCGCCTGACCCCGGGCCTGGCCAACGCCCAGGAAGCGTTGATCATGGTGCGCCCGGAGAAGGCCCAGGCGCTGACCGTCGAGCAGGCCGCGCGCGAACCCTTGCCGGCAGGCTGGAACGAAGTCAGCGCCACGGTCGCCGAGCTGCTGTTCCTCGGCGAAAGCCAGACCTGCCACGTGGTCACCCAGGGCGGCACGGCGCTGACGGTCAAGGCGCTGTCCGCCGCGGGCATGCCCATGCAGCCGGGCGACCAGGTCAGGGTGCGCTGGGCCGTGGCGGATGCGTGCGTCTACACCGACTGGGCCGAGAGCGACCTGAGCAAGGGCGCCGGGGCGCATTGAGCCAACCAGGGGCCGTAGCGCGGCCCCTCACAGCAACAGGTTGCCCCGCTCCTCCTCGGTCAATTGCGCCTTGGCCCGCTCATCCAGCGCCCCCGCGCCCAGTACCTGCACTGGGCTCTGGCGGTTGTACTGCGGATTAAGGCTCGCCCCGTCCTGCCCCGGCACCAGCCGCTCGCCACCGAAGCCCAGCACCTGCACGGTGATCACCGATGGCTGGCGCTGACGCGACGCGGCCTGTTGCTGGCGGCCCGCCTCCTCGGCCGCCTGGCTCGCCGACGACGCCGCGGCGCTGGCCGAAGCGATCGCCCCGGTGTTCACCGCGGCCACCACCGGCATGCCCTTGGCATCGCCCTGCACCTGGATGTTGGCAGCGTTGACCACCTGCAGCGCGGCGATGTTGACGTTGCCCGACACGCGGATCCCCGCCTCGCCGGCATCGATGGTGCCCAACGGTGCGATCAGGTCGATATCCCCCGGCGCCACCTCGGCAATCGGGTTGAGCGTGGCAATGCCAGCACCGGTGCTCGGCACGCTCGGCGCCAGGCCGACGTTACCCCACAGGTCGTAGGTGCGCTTGGGCGGCGTGTACACCACGGTGGTCTTCGAGCCGCGGCCGGCGTTGATGTCGCCCTGGGCCGACCAGCCGAGGATCGAGCCGCCGAAGGTGGTCATGATCCGGCTCTGGCCGAGCAGGATGCTGCCCTGGGAGTACAGCTGGATGTCGCCGCTGCCCTGGGTGATCATCCCGGCGGTGGACGGCGGCGCTTCGCCCTCGATGCCGAACACCTGCTGGCCACCTGGGGTCAGCACCTGGATGCCGCCGCCGAAATCGGTGTGGATGCCCGCGCCGCCGTAGACGGTGGCGCTGCCGTCGTAGCGGATCGGATTGCCGGCCACGTCCTTGTCCGGGAACAACGCGGCGATCGCCTGGCGACCGCGCAGGTAGCTGCCGGTACGCGGGCCGTTGACGTCGTTGTACTCGCGCCCGCCTTCACGCAGCTCGCTGAAGTAGACCTGGCGGGCGAAGATGCGCTGCTGCTCGGCGGGCAAGGCGGCAAAGTAGGCGCGGCTGTCGGCGCTGTCGCCGCTGAAGCCGAAGCGTTCGCGCAGCCAGGCCTGCAGCTCCAGGTCATAGCGCTTGAACACGTTGTCCGCCTGGCCGCTGTCGGCGGGCTGCTCCGCGCCGAGGTAGCGCTCGAGCAGACGCTGGTAGTCCGGGCCGGCCTTGCCGGCGCCGACGACGATGGCGATAGCCGCGCCATCGTTGCCGCCACCACTGCCATCGACCCGGCCGATACTGTTGATCGCCGCCTCCTGGTAAGCCGAGCCCACGCCCTGGCCGGACTGGAACAGGTTGCGCCCGGCGACCACCTCCAGCTGGCCGGGCCCGGCAACATTGAAGGTGCTCAGGCGAATGTCGCGCCCGGCGCTGATCAGCGAGACATCCAGGGCATCGCCATGGATGACCAGGTTGCCCGAGGAATAGACGTTACCCTGGTCCCCCGCCACCATGCCCGGCGCGCCGAAGCGCTCGACGCCCAGGGCCTTGCCGGCGTTGACGATGTCGCGCCCGGCCATCACCCGCACCGGCCCCGCGCCCTGATACAGCTTGAGCCCGGTCTGCTGGTACTCGATGATCTCGCCGGTGTTCAAGCCGACGATGTCCCCGGCCAGGGCATAGAAGCGTGCGGGTGTCTGCGGCCGCAACCCGGCCTTGTAGGTGTTCAGGCCATAGGTGAACAGCGGCGACGCATCCAGGCTCGCGGCGATATCCGCGCTCAGGTTGCTGGCCTGGTACACGTACGAGAAGTCCTGGCCAAGCATTGCCGGCCGTTGCGGCGTGGCGATGGCCGAGGTGTCGGTGCCCGCCTGGCTGATCACATAGCCGCCGGCGTAGATCGACTCACCGGCAATCAGTTGCAAAGCGCTGCGCGCCGAAGGTGCGGTCATCAGCGAATAGGCGGAGGTGGCGATGCCACGCTCGCTGGCCGAACTGCCGTAGTACAGGCTGCCGTTGGCCGCCGTCACCCGCAGCGCCGTCGGGTAGAACAGGCGGCCACCGTAGAGCGGCAGGTTACGGCCCGGACGCAGCTCATCGAAGTTCACCGGCGTGACATTGCCGCCCAGGGCGAGCATGTCCACGGCGGTGGTCTCGCGCCACAACGAGAACCAGCTGTTGCCCTGCCCGGCATAGCGCACACCGTTGTCGCCGAGGAAGCCGGTCATGTTGAACTGCGGCACCCGGCCCGGGTCACCGACACCCTGCACGACCAGGTCGCCGCGGCTGTCCAGGCGCACCGCGGCATCACCAGGCATGAGCGTCAGCCCCCCCAGCGCCGCGGCCTTGGTCGAGGTATAGGGGTCGTAGGCGCGCGACTCGCTGCTGTCATTGAAGGCGAAGCTGCTGCCATACACCTGCCTGACCACCCCGACGCTGCCCGCCTGGACATTCAGCGCACCCCGCAGGTTGACCAGCGTGCCGCCCAGGTCGGGGGTGACCCGCGCCATCTCCAGTGCCGCGGACGCCGGGTTGATGCCACCGGCCACCCGCAGGTTCAGGTCGCCGCCGCCGGTCTGCACCAGGCGACCATCCTCGGCGATCCGGCCGCTGCCGCCGACCACCAGGTTCAGGCCCTGGCTGCGCTCGGCCTCGACGCCCGCGGTATTGCTGGCCTGCAACAGGCCGGCCGAGCCACCCACGCCGACGTCCAGGTTGCCACCCCCCAGGGTGCCGATGCCAGTGAAGCCCACCAGCCAAGGTTCGGCCACCGAGGCCTGGGGCTGCTGGGCGAAGGTGCCGAAGTTGACCCACCACGCCGCCGGGGTATCGGCACTGGTCTGGCCCTGGCGCCACAGCCAGTTGCCCACCGCGGCCGATGCCACTTGCGGCCTGGAGAGGGCGCCGCCGGTCTTGCTCGCCACCAGGTTGCCGGCAAGGTCGCCCCCGGCCGCGATCCGCAGGTTGCCGCCCTGCTCCGGATACCAGGCGCGGTACAGGCTTTCGGTCAGCGCCTCATAGGGCGCGCCGGCGCTGCCGAGCACGCTGCCGTCGGCCAGCCGGCCACGGGCGAGCTGGTGCGGATCGACGCCGTCGCGCCACAGCGACGGCGCCTGGGTGCCGGCGGTGTAGACACCGAACAGCGAGTCCATGCGCCAGTCGCCGGCACTGAGCAGGTCAAGGTCGCCGGTACCGGTGCGCAACACGCTGAACATCAGGGTGTGCGGCGTGACCTCGATACGCTCGGGCTCGGTCGGCGCGTCGATCTCCACGCACCAGCCGGGGATCGAGCACAACTCCATGTCGGCGTCGGCCACCGGGGTGCCGGGCTCCATGCCATAGGTGTTGTCCGGCCCCCAGACCCAGAGCTTCTTGCCCCCCAGCGTCTGGTCCACGCACCAGCCGGCGATGTCGCACAACACCAGGTCCTCGGGCGCCACCGGCGTGCCCGGCTCCATGCCGTAGGTGTTGTCGGGGCCCCACACCTTGATGGTCTTCACCGCCGGCTCGCACCAACCGGCGATATCGCACAGCGCCAGGTCCTCGGGGGCTACCGGGGTACCGGGCTCCATGCCGTAGGTGTTGTCCGGCCCCCAGACCATGCCGGTGCCGCCAGCCCCGCCACCGCTGCGCTTCTGCTGCGCGATGTAGTGCAGGTCGGCCAGGCGAAGCACGCCGGCATCGGTGTCGGCGCGGGTGATGCGGCTGTCGGCGGCGTCCAGGTCGGCGCCGGCCACCAGGCGCATCGACCACGACTGCGAGCCTGCCGGCAGCATCTGCGCCAGCGCCCAGTTGCGCCCCTGCTGGCCATTGCTTGCGGGGCGCAGCTCGATCAGGTCGACGCCTGCGGCGAGCTTGACATCGGTGCCCGCCGGCAGCCGCGAGCCAACGGCCAGGGTAAGCGCGCTGCCTTGGGTAAGGCCGCCACTGGGCAGGGCGATGCCCTTGCTCCAGATACCGCCCTGCACGGCCACGCTGACCGGCAGGCGGCTGCCGGCGTCCAGACGCGTGCCCATGCCCAGGGTGACCGCCTCGCGCAGCAGCGTGCCGGCGGCGTACAACAGGTTGCCGCCAGCGTCGCGTACCGCGGCCTCGAGCACCGTGCCCGCGGGCAGGCTCAGCGGCGCCGACAGGCTCATGGCGCTGGGCAGGCGCAGGTTGGCCGGCAAGGTGGTGGCGGCGAACGGCAGGTCGAAATTGAGCAGGCTGCCTTCTGGGAACAGCGTGCCCTCGGCCAGCTCGACGCCGCTGCGCGGAATCACCAGGTCGCTGTCGAACGGCTGCTTGCCGGGCAGCAGCAACCAGCCCTTGCCGTCCATGCGCGCTTCGTCGCTGGCCAGGTCCAGCGGCATGAAACCGTCGCTGATGCTGCCATACACCTCCAGGTTGCCGCCGGCGCGCAGCACCAGGTTGCCTACCTCGCCCGAACCGTGAACGGCAGTCTTCGGCGTCAGCGGGTTGAGGCTGGCGTAGCGATGGCCGGACAGGTCCAGGTCACCCTGCACCACCAGGTCGGTGCCGGCATCGACCGTGGCGATCTCCACACCCGGGCGCAGGTGCAGGGCCTGGGCGTAGCGGGCGTTGTTCAGCCCGGCCAGGCGCACGTCGAGCAGGTCACGGTTGCGCAGCAGGTTGTCAATGAACAGCACACTCAGGTCGTGCTTGCGGGTCAAGTAGTCCTGGTCGATGACCTGGATCGGCCGGCCACTGGCCGAAGTGCCGCCCGGCGCCGCGTCGGTGTAGCGCTGGTTGCCGACCACGGCGATGGTGCGCGCGCCGAGAATGTCCACTGGGCCACGCACGTCGATGGCGATATCGCCCACCGTATCGCTGCCCAGGCGCGGGGCGATCAGCTCCAGGGTGCCGCGCTGGCGGCCATCGCCCTGCCCGGAGGCGGTGCCGTGGCGCAGGTCGATGCGTGCGCCGCTGGCCAGGGTCAACTGGCCCTGGCCGCTGTTGAGCTCGACCACGGCACGGTTCGGCGCATCGATGATCGCGCCGTAGCTGTCGACCCGCAGCACACTGCCATGGGCGTCAAGCAAGGCCCCGGCGCCCAGGGTCAGGCCTCGATTGGCAGCCAGGCGGATGCTGCCGACCTGCTCGCCGCTGGCATCGACATGGCCGTTGACCGTGAGCTGCCCGTTGTCCAGCGACAGGTTGATCTGCTGGGCCTTGAGCTCATCGCCGATCACCAGGTCACCCTGCTTGATCTGGAAGCTGCGCGCACCGAACACCTGGTCGCGGTTCAGGCGCTGGTTGAGGCCGGCAAAGTCGTCCAGTTGCCGGGCGCGGATATCGACCACCCCGCCCGCGTACGGGACCTGCGTGCCGGCGGCGTCGTAACGGCCACTGGCCGCGCCGAGGATCTGGCCGAGCAGTTCGATGCGCCCACCCTGCTCGCCCAGGGCAATGGCCGTCAGCCGCCCGGCGCGGTTGCCGCGGGCACTGAGGTCGATCAGCGCGCCAGCGGCCTGGTGAATGTCGCCGAACTGGCTGCCCAGCACCAGCTCGCCGCCCCAGCTGTACTGGGTCACGTCGTTGAGGGTCAAGGTACGCCCGGCCAGGTCCAGCCGTGCGGCGTCACCCAGGCGCAGGTCGTCCAGCGCCTGCAGGGTCAGGCGGCCGCTGGGCAGGCTGAAGGTGCCATCGACCAGCAGTTGCCGCGCCTTCAGGCTCAGCTCGGCGCCCAGGGCCTGAGGACCGCTGGCCAGGGTGCCACCGCCGCCCTGCACGCGCAGGGTGCCACCGGCCTCGATACGATTGAGCGAGCCGGCGGTGCCGGTCCACAGCGGTGTGTCCACCAGCAGGTCACCGCCGCTGTAGGCGAAGCTACCGTCGGCCTGGTAGTCACCACGGCGGTGGTGGACCAGCAGGCTGCCCTTGTGGTTGGCGCTCACCTGGTGGCTGGCGTGCAGTTCCACGCGGCTGAAGCCCAGCGTCTGGCGCGCCATGTCGGCGCTGCCATCGGGCTGGCTGTTGGCGCCGTAACCGAACTCCAGGTCCTTGACGCGGATTGCCAGCAGGCCATCGCCACTGCCGGCCCCGCCCGCGATCGGCGCGCCCGCGGCGTTGCGCGCACCGCTCCAGATCAGCCGTTCGGTGCGAATGGTCGCCTGGTCGCCGGCCTGGCCATGGCCATAAATGGCCGGCACGCCGAGCACCAGCGCCTGCAGGCGGTTCTTGCCGGTGACCGGGTCGTAGGTGTCGAGCGCCGTGGTGCCGAAGAAGTTCAGCGAGTCGGACGCCGCCAGGGTCAGGGTCTCCAGTGCCGGCACAGCCTCGGCCGGGCTGCCCTGCAGCAGACGGTCGAGCACCTGCTGGTTGAGGGTCAGGCCCTGGCCCAGCACGCCGTCCGCCAGGGCGCGAGCCAGCGCGTCGGCGCTGCCGACGTTGATCCGCCCGACCGCCAGGCCCAGGTGCCGGGTCCCGAAGGCCACCCCGTCATCGAGACTGAAGGTCTTGTCGGTGGCGGCGAACAACGAGCCTTCCGAGTACAGCCGGGTGGTGCCCTGGCAACCGCCGGCGCTGCAACCGCCAATGAGGATGGAGCCCGGCGACCAGCTGCTGGTGAACTGCGACGACACCACATCCAGCCGGCCGTTGGACACCGCCAGCAAGGCACGGCCGTTGCTGTTGATGAAGTAGCCGTCATCGGCATCGAAAGGCACCGCGCCTCGGCCAAGGGTGACGATCCCGGCCCCCTGCTCGACAACGATGCTGCCACGCGGGTCGTTGTTGGTCAGGAACACTTCACCGGCCTGCAGCACCGCCCCCGAACGCAGCCAGACATCGCTGGTGCCTTCGAGGAAGGTCATCTGGTTGCCGCCCTGGCCGTAGAGTACGTTGGCGCGGCCGCCCAAGGTCAGCCGGGGTGCCTGCAGGGCATTGAGCTCGCGGGCCGACAGCACCGCGATGTTCTCGCCGCTGGCCTGGCCGGCGCCACCATCGGCCACCACCTCAAGGCCGCGGGCGCCGAACACTGCCGCGCTGCCGGCATGACCGCCTTCGGCGGCGGCGAAGTTCACCCGGCCGGCGACGCGCAAAGTACTGGCGGCCTCGTTGTTGCCCTGCACCCGCAGGTTCAGCCACTTGCCATCGGCCTCGATCGCCGCGCGCGGCACGCCCTTGGCCGAGGCATCGGCACGGGCGAAGGTGGCGTAGGACGTTTCGTTGTACTGCGAATAGCGCCGCAACACGTCGCCCGAGGTCAGGATCACCTGGCTCGACAGCGGCTGGCGGATACCGGTGTTGGCCACCGACAGGCTGCCCGTGGTAGTCCAGGAGCCGTTGCGCATCGCCAGGCTGGCAGCGCTGCCCCCGGCCATGGCCAGGCCATTGAGCTCGACCCTGAACGCCCCCGGCAGCAGCGCAAAGCTGGCCGGCAGCAAGGTGTAGGTGCCCGCCGCCAGGCCAGGAACGCTGCCATCCAGGGTGATCTGCTGGCCGATCCCCGGCGCCGTCACGCCGGCCTCGCCGGTCACCGGCGCATAAGGGCCGGTGAAGCTCGGCACAATGGCGTAGACCGGGTTGCTGCCCAGCGTGGGCAGGACCAGGCGGCCCTCGCCATCGAGTTGCATCAGCGGATGGTAGCGGGCGTCGGTGGAGCCGCCACGCCCGGAGACGAAGCCAGCGCCGGTCAGCGTGCCGCCTCCGGACAGGTCGATCAGCGCGTCCTGGCGGATGTCGATGGACTTGCCGTTGAGCGATACCCCGTACAGGCTGTCGCCCGCCGCGCCCAGCAGCTTCACCGCCTGGCCACCGAACAGGTAGCTCAGGCCATCCACCGTCCCGCCGTAGGGCATGACCAGCCCTGCCGCGCTGACCGAGGTGATGCTGCCCGGCAGCAGGGTGACGGACTCGGTGCCCCCCGTTTCCTGCCCCAGCGACAGCCCGCCGAGGGGCGCGCGCAGCACACCGCCCTGCTCGACCTTGCCGGCGATCAGCGCCAACCGGCCAAACACCGAGAACGGCTGGTCGGGCGTGCCTTGCCCAGCCCTGCCGATGCGCAAGGTGGCGTCGCTGGCCGTCTCGATCTGGCCGAAGGCGCCCGTGGTCGGATAGACCTGGGCAGCGAGCAGCTCCAGGTCGGCATTGCTGCGCAGCAGGGTCCTGTCGGTGCCCTCGCCAACCTTGCCCAGCACCCGCAGGTCGCCCTGGCTGCGCAGGCTGCCCAAGGCAAAACCTCGGCGGTCGAAGTCCAGTGAACCACCGGCGGCCAGCGCCAGGCTGCCATGGGCGCCCAAGGTCACGGCATCGCGCAGGTCCAGAAGGTGGGCGTCGACCTGCAACAGCGCCGCGCTGTCTTGCGTCGACAGCCCGCCCTTGAGGGTCGGCCGGGTCGCCTGGTCGGCGCTGCGATGGTTGCTGCCGGCAAGCCGCACATAGGGCGCCTGCAAGTGCACACGGGCATCGCCGGCGCTGCTCTGGGCCAGCACCAGCGAGCCGGTGTACAGCTGCAGGCTACGGGCCATGCGCAGGTCCAGGTCACCCTCGAAGGCCACTACACCATCGCTGAGCAGCGACAAGCTGTCGAAGCCCCCCGCAGCAACCTGAGCAACGCTGAGCCGCCCCTGACCATAGCGCAGCGGCCCTTGCTCGGCATTGGCCGCGCCTTGGCCGAGCACCAGCTCGCGTGGCGCCTTGACGGCGTCGACCAGGCTACCGTTGAGGTAGAGACCGCTATCCAGCGCCACCTCCAGGCTGCCGCCCGCGGCACCAAGGCCACCGGAGGCGGCGCTGAAGCTGCCGTCCAGGCGCAGGCCGTGGCTCGACGACAGGCTGATGCGCCCGCCGTTGCTGGCCATGGCCAGCGGACCCTGGCCACGGATATCCAGCGTGGCCTGGGCGCCGTCGGCGCGCAGGCGAGCGCCCTCGGCCATGTCCAGGAACAGATAGGCGCCGTTGCTGGTGCCCTGGTCATGGTCGATCTGCCCGCCAATGACAATGCTGCCGCCATCGTCGACCCGACCATAACGGCGACCTTGCGCATCCAGGGCGGTGACCGCCCGCCCGGACACATCGATCACGGCCTGCTCACCCAGGCGGATCGAGCGCTGGTGCGCCCCCTCCGTCACGCCGGAGTCCATGGTCGGCAACCATTGCTGCAGCAGGCTGACACTGCCACCCCAGGCATTGAGGGTACCGTTCAGGTTCAACTGCGCGGTGCTGGTCAGGCTGATCGACTGCAAGGGGTCGACACTGATCGTCGCGCCGCGCCCGACCTCGAGCACCGCCGCTTCACGGCTCGCCTGGTCGAAGCGGCTATCACCCGCCGCCAGGGCCAGGCTTGCGCCGGCGCGCGGTTCCAGCTTGCCGGCCACCGCGTTCTGCGCCAACAGTGGCGCCAACCCGATCAGCGCCGGATCGCCGAGCGGCCGGCTGGCGTCGAGTTGCTCCACCGGCCGGGTGACGTCGATACGGCTGCCAGCGGCCACACTCAGGCCATGGTTGCCGGTGATGGCGTAATGAGCGAAACCACGGTTGAAGAAATCTTCGGCCAGGTGCACGCCGGTCTCGCCCTGCCCGCTGCCCCCCACACTCACCCGCTCGGCGGCCACGGTCAGGGTGCCTGCGCCACTGCTGCCGTAGCCGCGCAGCTCGCCGTCGAGGCGCATGCGCCCGGTGCCGCTGTTGTCCAGCGCGCTACTCTGCAAGGTCAGGTTGCCGCCACTGCCACCGAGCAGGCGGTTGCCCTCGCGGCGTACCACACCGCCGGATACGTCCAGCACGCTGCCGTTGTCCAGCAGCACATCGCCGCTGCTGCGCAGGCTCAGGCTGCCACCGTTGCGCCAGGCGCGCTCGCCTGGGTCCATGCCTTCGCTGCGCAGACCGCTGACATCCAGGCGCACTCCGGCGGCCACGCCGACCTGCGCGCGCAGCCCTGCCGGGGTGGCCAGCGTCTGGTCCTGCAGGCTGGCGAGAACACGCTGGCGTAGCACATCGCCCAGGGCCATCTGCCCGCCCCTGGCGGTCAGGTCGGCATTGACCTGGACCTGCGGGGCATAGAGCGTCAGGCTGCCGCCATCGGCCAGGCGCACGGCATCATCGACCTCGATGCGCCGCTGGGCGGCAACACTCAGGCCACCCAGCTCCAGGCCGTTGAGCCAGCCACTGTCGAGTACCAACTGGCCACGGCGCCGCTCGTCCAACGGTGCCTGCAGGCCGACATCGGCGCTCTGCCCCCCGGCGCCCTGGCGTATCAGCACCTGCTGCATGACCGGGGTCAGGCTGAAGCCGAGCTCCTTGGCGTCGCTGAGGTAGCCGGGCAGCTGTTGGCCGATCACCAGTTGCGCGCCCTGGGCCCGGGCGGTGTGCACCTGGCGATAGCCGTCGCGCCCGCGTACCGGCGCCTGCACCTGGCGCTCGTCCTGCCAGGTCTGGCCGAGCAACTGGCCGTCGAGCAGCGCGCTCTGGGTCGCCACCACCAGGCTGCCGGCGTCGCGGCCCACGGTATAACCCTGCTCGTAACGCTGGCCGGGGGCAATCAGCGGGTTGTAGAAGGTGCGGGTCTGGTCCCAGCGCGCGCTGTGCGCCTCGTAGCCGTTGTACAGGCCGGTGTAGAGCAGGTCGCCCGGGGCCTTCGACAGTTCGTAAAGGCGGCCGTCCTCACCGCGCAGCCAGCTCTGGCGGATGTAACCGTCCTGCACCGCCAGGGTGCCGCCAGACAAGTTGATCTCGGCGCCGGCGCGGGTCACCAGGTCCTGGCCGGTGAAGGTCACCGTGCCGCCCTGGGCCATCCACTCGCCGACGCTGTGGTTGCGCGTGCCCAGGTAGCCGCCCACCTCGAGCAGCCCACCGGCGGTGTACCAGCGGTCGCTGGCGTAGCCGTTGACGCCCTTCTCCACATGCACCAGCTCACGCACGTCCACCCACACATCGCGGTTGATCAGGCCGCCCTTGTCACGGTTGCCGGCCGCGTCGCGCTGTTCGTTGCCCTGCACGTTGATCTTGATGACATTGCTTTCCATGGCGACCTTGACCCCGAGGGCCCCGGCCACATCGATGCGCGCGCCATCGTCCACCAGGCTGCGCAGCCCGGCGCTGACGGCCACCTGGCCACCGGTGGCCAGGGTCAGGGCGCCTTCCTGGAAATGCACGGTGCCACCGCTGACCACCTCCACCCGCGACTGCTCGGGGCGGTCGATGACTTTGCTCAGGTTGTCGAAACGGCCCGAGGCATTGTTGCCGCTGACCCCATCCACCCCCTGCCGCGAGGCCTCGCGCTGGCTGTCCAGGGCCTGACTGTCGTCGAGCAGCACGGCGGTGACGCTGCCCTTTCCAAAACTGACCGTGCCGCTGGTGTCGCTGGCCGAGTTGAGCAGGTGGATGCTGCCGCGCCGGTCCACCGCGGTGCTGGCAAGGGCCACGCCATCCTGGCGCAGGGCATGGCCGGTCAGGGTGATATCACCGCCCGCCGCCTGGATCAGTCCGTTGTTGACCACGTTGCCGGCGCTGCCGCCGGGCTTCAGGCTGCTGGCGACCTCATTGCCGCGGGTGGTGGAGAAGACGTTGGCCTGGGTGCCCCTGCCCCGGCGGATGTAGAAGTCGTCACCGGCGGCAAGCGTTGCCTGGCCCTGGGGTGTGATGATCTGGCCTTCGTTGTTCACCTCGCTGCCCAGCAGCAGCACATACCCGCCGCCCTCGGTGGAGGTGGCTGGGGCGCGGGTCTGCAGTTGCGCGCCCCGTTGCACCACGACCTTGCCGCCGGCCTGGGTGAAGGTGGCCTGGCTGCCGTTGCTGTCGACATACAGCCCGCGTTCGCGGAACTGCTCGTCGCTGACCTGCGCCGCCGCCGCCACCAGGTTGCGCACGTTGACCTGGCTGCTGCCGTTGAATACCACGCCGTTGCGGTTGAGCAGCATCACCGTGCCCTGGGCCTCGATCTGGCCGTGGATCTGGCTCGGCCGGGCGTTGGGGTCGTTGACCCGGTTGAGTACCGCCCACTGCGCCTGCTGGTCGAACTTGACCGTGGTGTCGCGGCCAACGTTGAAGGTTTCCCAGTTGAGGATCGCCTTGTCGGCGGTCTGTTCGATCAGCACCTGGGTCTTGCCGCCCACCTGGCTCTGCTGCGGCGCCTTGGCGTTCTGCCAGCCCTTGGTCAGCGGGTTCTCGTCGACCTTCAGGCCGCCCTCGCCCAGGCCGTTGGGCACGGTCTGCGGCTGTACCTGCGCCAGGGTGCGGCCGGCGGCCTGCGCCGCCTGCTGCGCGGCGATGGCGGCCACGGTGTTGTCGAGGTTGCCCAGGGAGCGCTGGAACCGCTGCTGCAGGCGCTGCTGCTGGGCCAGCGGAGGTGGCGCGCCGGGCAGTTGCACGTGGCCCGCTGCCGCGCCGCCACCGGCTGCGGGCGCGGCGCCCTTGGCCGCGAACCAGGCCGGGCTGAACGGCTGCGCGGCCTGGGCCGTGCCGGACAGCAACAACAGTGCGATGGCCTGGGCCAAGGGCTTGAGCAGCATCGGCGCGTGGCCTGCAGGCTGGCGACGCCGGCGGGCGACGGTGGCTGATAGGTCTGGCTGGTGCTGGCCGCGCGACATTGCAGGGTTCCTTGTGCAGGGTCATGGAAGGCAGGTCGGTGCGGCCGTGATGCCGCTTTGCCATAAGGCAGTCGGCCCGGGCGCGGACCGAAGCTTTGTCATGCAAAGTTCATCTGCCTGGGGTACGCGCACACGCGAAAACCGACGGTGCCGTGCCGGCCACCGTCGGTTGTCCGCCCGTTGCGGGCCTGGCGCTTCGCGTGATGCTTACAGACGGCCGATACCGTTGCAGACCGAAGCGTTGGCGATGTTGGTGCCTTCGTTGTAGCCGTTGTCCAGGAACACCTTCTTGATCTCGGCGGCGTAGGCGGCCGGCAGGCTGACGAAGGAGTGCTGGGCGATGGTGGCGGCCTTGGCACCGGTGTACAGATCGTTCAGGAAGCTGCGGATGGCGGTGGCATCGGCGGCGGTCTGGTAGCACTGGCCGACCAGCAGGTTGGTGTAGCCGACGATCGGATAGCCCGAAGTCGGTACCACGCCACCGGCGTTGAAGATCGGCACCCACTTGCTTGGGTCGGCGCGGTCGGCTGCGGTGCTCGGGGCGACAGCGGTACCCAGGGCGGTGCGGGCATTGGCGGCGGTTGGCAGTGGCGCGGTACCGGCGGCCATGGCGTTCTTGCTGACGCGGGCGACCACGGCGTTGTTGCCGGTGGCGACATAGTCAGGGCTGACGTAGCCGATGGTGCCATCGGTGGCGTTGACCGCGTTGACCACATCGGCGCTGCCGGCGACGGCTTGCCAGGTGGCCGGTTCGCTGCCGACGTTGGCGGTGGTGAAGGTGCTGCTGACCACGAAGGACGATGGGCAGGCGTCAGCCAGGAAGCGCGACAGCAGCTCGGTGGTGCCGCTGCTGCCGGAGCGGTAGATGACCTTGATCGGCGTGGCGTCGGCGGTGCCCAGCAGCTGGCCCCAGGTGGTGGTGGTACCGGAGAACACGCCGCACAGCTGGGCGCCGGTCAGTTGCAGGTTGGTCACGCCCGACTTCTTGTAGGGAATGGCAACGGAGGTGCCCACCGATGGGATCTGCACCAGCTTGCCCCAGGTGGCGGCCTTGCTGCTGTTGTAGGTCGACAGCTCCGAGGCGCTCAGGACCGAGTCGCTGCCGGCGAAGTCGACGTTGGTGCCGGCCGGCTGGTTGATCGAGGCCGCTGCGTTGGTCAGGAACGCCGTCTTGCCGCCACCACTGCCGACACCGGTGTAGCTGAAGTCGGCCGGCAGCAGGCGCGGCAGGCTCGAGGTGCCGTTGTAGAGGTTTTCCGGCAGGGTGGCACCGCCACCGACAACAGCAGCCATGGATTGGGCCGAAGCCAGGGTAGCAGCCACCAGGGAGGCGGCGATCACAGTACGCTTAAACATGAAGCAATCTCCTATCGTCGTGTTCATACGTTGAGTGGGTCGCGCATTGCTGTGGCCACAGGCCGTATACCCTGATCCAGAGGGGCTGAGGCCTGTCCACGGGCCAACATTCGCAGCTTGTGGTGACAGGCAAAGGAAAAAACATCGGGAGTTCGGCGGGGAAAGACTCGGGTGTCGGGAGGCGTTTTTTCAGGCTTACGCGCAGGCGATGGAGGCGGGGCCAGACGGTACGGGTGGGAGCAGTCCGGAGGTTGAGCAGTGGCACACTCGGGTGTTTACGGTGAGGGTGAAAAAAGATGCAACCGCTGTCGACCGGTTCAAACTGACAGGTTGGTTATCGTTCCTGGCAAACCCAAGCGCCGCTGACGCGACGCATCGCCGGCAAGCCGGCTCCCACACCGACCGCGCCGACCTGCAGCCTGGTGCCGTCCTGTGGGAGCCGGCTTGTCGGCGAGCGGGCAGCCGCTCAGGGCGCGGCCACCTCGCTGGGCGATGCCAGTTGCAGGAGTTCGCTGGTATAGGTCCACTCTTCCTGGACCTTGTCGGGGTGCTCGTTCAGGCGGATGCCGTAGGACGGGATGATCTGCTTGATCTTCGCCTGCCACTCAGGCGTGGCCACCTTGTCCTTGAACACCTTGTTCAGCAGGTCGAGCATGATCGGCGGCGCGGTCGAGGCGCCCGGCGAGGCGCCGAGCAGACCGGCGATGCTGCCGTCCTTGGCGGTGACCACCTCGGTACCCAGCTTCAGCACCCCGCCCAGGTTGTCGTCCTTCTTGATGATCTGCACCCGCTGCCCGGCCTGCCACAGGCGCCAGTCTTCCTTCTTCGCCTCGGGGAAGTAGGTCTGCAGCGCGGCAAAGCGGTCGTCGTCGGACTGCATCAACTGGCCGATCAGGTATTGCACCAGGTCGAACTCGCGCACCCCGACCCGCACCATCGGCCAGGTGTTGTGCAGCGACATGCTGGCGAACAGGTCGAGCAGCGAGCCCTCCTTGAGGAACTTGGTGGAGAAGGTGGCGAACGGCCCGAACAGGATCATGCGTTTGCCATCAAGTACCCGGGTGTCCAGGTGCGGCACCGACATGGGTGGCGCGCCGGTGGCGGCGATGCCGTAGGCCTTGGCCATGTGGCGCTGGGCGATGGCCGGGTTGTCGGTGACCAGGAACGAGCCGCCCACCGGGAAGCCGGCGTAGTCCTTGGCCTCGTCGATGCCCGACTTCTGCAGCAGGTGCAGCGCGGCGCCGCCGGCACCGATGAACAGGAACTTGGCGTCGGTGCTCGCGGTGCCGCCGTCCTTGAGGTTCTTGTACTCGACGTGCCAGCTGCCGTCGTCGTTACGGGTGATGTCCTGCACCTCGCTGGACAGCTTGAGGTCGAAGTTCGGCCGGGTCTGCAGGTAGCCCACGTACTGGCGGGTGATCTCACCGAAATTGACATCGGTGCCGATCGGCGTCCAGGTGACGGCGAGCTTCTGGTTGGGGTCGCGCCCTTGCATCATCAGCGGCACCCACTTGGCGATCTGCGCGTGATCCTCGGAGTACTGCATCGGCTTGAACAGCGGGCTGGCCTGCAACGCCTCGTAGCGTTTCTTGAGGAAGCGGATGTTGTCGTCACCCCAGACGAAACTCATGTGCGGCGTGGTATTGATGAACGAGCGCGGGTTCTTCAGCACGCCCTGCTTGACCTGCCAGGCGAGGAACTGACGGGTGACCTGGAACGACTCGTTGATCTCCACCGCCTTGCTGATGTCGATCTTGCCGTCCTTCTCCGGCGTGTAGTTGAGCTCGGCCAGCGCCGAGTGACCGGTGCCGGCGTTGTTCCAGCCGTTGGAGCTTTCCTCGGCCACCTTGTCCAGGCGCTCGACCATCTGCATCGACCAGCCCGGCTCCAGCTCGTTGAGCCACACCGCCAGGGTGGAACTCATGATGCCGCCGCCCACCAGCAGCACATCGACGCGCTTGCTGTCGGCGGCCTGGGCATGCAGCCCCAGGGCCAGGGTGAGGGCCGCCAATGCCCATCTGGGCGTTTTGTAGATGTTCATGTGCTCTCCCGTATTGGTCATTCCGTGCGCCTGGAGGACAAGCTTAGCCGAGTGTTTTGCTCGGGCATGGTCGCTGTGTTTCTTATCGCCTTTGTCGTGATCGGCGGGAGAGTTGCAGCGCCTGTGAGATCGAGCGCCGCCCGCGCGGCGCATCGCGGATGAATCCGCTCCTACATCTGTTGCAACGTGGCCATGCCTGATAGGCCATGGTTGTTAGCCTTTTGTGCTTGACGCGATTTTTCGATGGGCATTGCCGCCGCCCCACCTGTCTCAAGCCCTTCGCCAAGGCTGGCAACCATGGCCTGACAGGTTCGGTACGTTGCAACAAATGTAGGAGCGGATTCATCCGCGATGCGCCGCGCGGGCGGCGCTCGGTCTAATGGGCGCTGCAAAAATGCGCGAAATAATCGACATGGACGGTCCGATAATCGCCCGTTTTCAATCCTCCGGGATTTGACGAAACTAACCAGATAGTACAAATATCGAGCTATTCAAAAACAACAAAGCGATACCCGCCATGACACCCCGAATCCTCGTGCTCAACGGCCCTAACCTCAACCTGCTGGGTACCCGCGAACCTACCCAGTATGGCCATGAAACCCTTGCCGACCTGGCCAGCCTGTGCGCCGGCAGTGCCCGCGAACTGGGCCTGGAACTGGAGTTCCGCCAGACCAACCACGAAGGCGAGCTGCTCGACTGGATTCACGCCGCCCGTGGCCGCTGCCACGGCATCGTGATCAACCCCGCCGCCTGGACCCACACCTCGGTGGCCATCCGCGACGCCCTGGTGGCCAGTGAACTGCCGGTGATCGAAGTGCACCTGTCCAACGTGCACAAGCGCGAGCCGTTCCGTCACCTGTCGTTCGTCTCCAGCATCGCCGTGGGAGTCATCTGCGGCCTTGGCAGCCAGGGCTACCGCATGGCCTTGGGCTATTTCAGCGAGCACCTGCGCGAGCACGCGGCATGAGCACCCAAGGCATCCTCGCCGGCCTCATCGGCCGTGGCATCCAGGCCTCGCGCACACCGGCGCTGCACGAGCGCGAAGGCGACGCCCAGGCGCTGCGCTACCTGTACCGGCTGATCGACGCCGACCAGCTGGGCCTTGACGACAGCGCCCTGCCCGCGTTGCTCGACGCGGCCCAACGCACCGGGTTCAGCGGGCTCAACATCACCTTCCCGTTCAAGCAGGCGATCCTGCCGTTGCTCGACGAACTGTCGGACGAGGCCCGCGGCATCGGCGCGGTGAACACCGTGGTGCTGCGCGATGGCAGGCGGGTCGGCCACAACACAGACTGCCTGGGCTTCGCCGAAGGTCTGCGCCGGGGCCTGCCCGGGGTGGCCAGACGCCGCGTGGTGCAGCTGGGCGCGGGTGGCGCGGGCGCGGCGGTGGCTCACGCACTGTTGGCCGAAGGCGTCGAGCAACTGCACGTGTTCGAGGTGGATCCGGCCCGCGCCCAGGCGCTGGTGGACAATCTCACACAGCGCTTCGGCGCGGGCCGCGCCATGCTCGGCAACGATCTGGCCGAGACCCTGGCCGGCGCCGATGGCCTGGTCAACACCACGCCCGTGGGCATGGCCAAGCTGCCGGGCACCCCCTTGCCGCCAGCGTTGCTGCACGCAGGGCTTTGGGTGGCGGAGATCATCTATTTTCCGCTGGAGACCGAGCTTTTGCGCCAGGCCCGGGCCCTGGGCTGTCGCACCCTCGATGGCGGCACCATGGCAGTGTTCCAGGCGGTCAAGGCGTTCGAGCTGTTCAGTGGACGCCCGGCGGATGCCGCGCGGATGCAGGCGCATTTCGCCAGTTT